>JAQGMP010000332.1 GCA_028292285.1 Variovorax sp.
TCGGCGACGACGTAGGCCGCGCTCGACACGAGCCCGCTCGTGGCGGCGCCGGTGACTGCAGCAGCCTCACCCGAGCGCACCACCAGCACGCGCTTGACCAGCGGCAACTGCGGCAATACTTCGGCCAGCCGCTCGGTGAGCGAATCGTCGACGATGACCGACTCGCAGTCCGACTGTGCGAGGTAGTAGCGCAACAGCTCGCCACGCGCAGCGGTATTGATCGGCACCGACACCGCGCCCAGCTCGCCGATGCCGAAGAACACCGCGAGGTGTTCGGCGGAATTGCCCATCAACACGCCGGTATGCCCGCCTCTCGAGATGCCCAGCCCATCGAGCGCGTTCGCCACGCGATGCGACCAGCGTTCCATCTGGCCGTAGCTGAACTGCCGCCCGGTCGCGGTCTCGGTCAGGAAGGTCTTGTCGGGATGCGCCTGCGCCTGCCGTCGCAGCACCTTGAAGAATGTGAGATCGCGCAATGCATACGTGTCCGCATCGATAGCGCCAGTGGTCGAGTTCAAGTGGAGTCCCTAATCGGTGGAGATGTTGTTGCTCTTGATGATTGCCGTCCAGCGCTGGTTATGACGCACGAGCAGCGACTGGAATTCGGCCGGCGTGCTGCTGGTGGCATGGATGCCGGCCTTCTCCATCGTGTCGCGGTAGTTGGGATCGGCCACGGCGCGCTTCATCGCAGCGGCCAGTTTGGCGACGACCGGTGCCGGCGTGCCCGCGGGCGCGACCAGGCCAAAGAAGATTTCGAACGTGAGGTCGGGCACGCCCGCCTCGGTGACCGTCGGGATGTCGGGCACTGCCGGGTCGCGCTTGGGCGTGGTCACGGCGAGCCCTTTCAGGCGGCCGGTCTTGACCAGTGACACCGAGGTCGAGGTCGAGCCCATCATCATGTCGACCTGCCCGCCCATCATGGCGTTGAAGCCGTCGATCTCGCCCTTGTAGGGCACATGTAGCATGTCGATGCCCGCAGTGGTTTTGAAGAGCTCCCCCATCAGGTGCGGCGCGCTGCCGGTGCCCGATGAGCCGAAGGTGAGCTTGCCCGGTTGTTTCTTCGCGAGCGCGACGAGCTCCGCCACGTTCGACACCGGCAGGTCGGGCCGCGTGACCAGAATCCACGACGAGATGGCCGCCAGGCTGATGGGCGCGAAGGCCTTGGCCGGATCGTAGGGCGGCGCCTTGCTGAGGTGCGGCGCCACCGACATCGGACTGTTGCCGCCCCAGCCGAGCGTGTAGCCATCAGGGGCCGCGCGTGCGACGGCGGCCATGCCGATCATGCCGCTGGCACCGACACGGTTCTCCACCAAAAAGGTCTGGCCGAGCTGCGTCGTGAGCAGCTGCGCGACCATGCGTGCCGAAAGGTCGGTAGCGCCGCCAGCGGTGAAGGGCACGATGATCGTGACGGGGCGGCGCGGATAGTCGGTGTCTTGCGCTGCGGCGTGCATGGCGCCGCACAGCGAGAGCACGCCGAACGCGAGGGCGGCACGGCGGCCGACGGATAGCTTCATGGTTGCATGTCTCCACTCGAATTCAAAGGCATGTTACGCTAAATGGTCCATCCATTCAATCTTTAGACTTTGTCGTGAATCAGGCGGACATATGACGACAGCATCCTTTCAGCCGGCCGATGCGCCCGGTGCATTGCAGGGTTTGAGGGTGATCGAGATCGCCGGTGAGATGACCGACTATTGCGGTCTCTTGCTGGCCGGGATGGGCGCGGACGTGGTGAAGATCGAGCCGCCTGCAGGCAGCCCCACGCGCCGTATCGGTCCTTTCATGCACGACGTGCCGGACTGCGAGCGTTCGCTTTTCTTCTGGAACTACAACCGCGACAAACGCTCGGTCGTGCTCGACCTCGACGCTGCAGAAGGTCGCGTCGCATTGCTGCGCCTGCTGGAGTCAGCCGACGTCCTGATCTGCGGCGCGCTCGACGCGCTCGCGCACATCACCGGCATGGACATCGGCGCACTGGGTGAGCGCTTTCCGGCGTTGATCACGGCACGCATCACACCCTTCGGCGACAGCGGTCCATGGAAAGACTTCCAAGGCAGCGATCTCGTGCACCTCGCACTCGGCGGCGTGATGATGAACTGCGGCTACGACGCCGACCTCGCAGGCAGATACGACGTCCCGCCCATCGCGCCGCAGGCTTTTCACGCCGGCCACATCGCGTGCGAACAGACGCTGGTCGGCATCCTCGCCGCATTGGTTTCGCGCGATGCGACCGGACGCGGACAGGACGTGTCGTGCGCCGCGCACACCGCCGTCGCCACCTCGACCGAGATGGACTTGATGAACTGGGTCATGCGCGCCACCACCCAGTACCGCCAGACCTGCCGCCACTCGGCGGAGCTACCCAACCGCGCCACCCCGCTCACGCAGACGAAGGACGGACGCTGGAATCTCGGATGGATGGTGACGGCTGGCGACGAGACCGAACTGGTGCGTTTTCTCACCGGGCAAGGTATGGCCTACGACCTGCAGGTGCCCGATGGCACGCGTGACCCAAAGAAGCGCGACGTACCGGGCGCCACGCCCTTCGATGAGCACCGGGCGCATGTGTTCGAAGTGGTGCAGCGCTTCGTGCGCTGTTTTCTCTATGAAGACCTGCCCTGGCGCGAGGCGCAGGCGCACGGCCTGATGTGGGCGCCATTGCGCAAACCGCACGAGAACCTCGACGACCCGCACTGGCAGGCGCGCGGTAGCTACGCATGGATCGACCATCCGGCGCTCGGCCGCGCCCTGCCCTACCCGAGCGGCAAGTGGCTGAGTTCTGCCACGCGATGGCAGGCGGCACGATGCGCACCCACACTCGGACAACACACCGACGAGGTGCTGAACGAGGTACGGCCGAAAGCCGCGGTACAACTGCGTGCGGAACCGCAAGGCGAGCTCGCCAGCTCCGCGCATGGCAAACCCTTTGCGCTGCAAGGCGTGCGCGTTCTGGACTTCTCATGGTTTCTGGCGTCCGCGGGCGGCACGCGCATGGTGACGGCGCTGGGCGCCGAGTGCCTGAAGGTCGAATGGAAGTCGAATGCCGACGCCCGCATGGGCGCCAATGCGCCTGAGGGCGGCCGCGCGGCGCGGCGCGAGGCTTCCGGTCCGCTGCCGGGTTCGTCGCAGCCCGAGATGGGTGGCCACTTCAACCACAAGAACGCGGGCAAGCGGGGCCTGTCGCTCAACATCCGCGACCCGCGCGGCATGGAGATCGCACGCCGCCTGGTGGCCATCAGCGACATCGTGGCCGAAGGTTTTTCGCCGGGCGTGATGGACCGCTGGGGACTTGGCTATGCAGCGCTGAAAGCCATCAAGCCCGACATCGTCTACGTGCAGCAATCGGGTATGGGCGCGCACGGCATCTACGGCCGGATGCGGACCGTCGGACCGATTGCCGCAGCCTTCACCGGCCTGTCGGAAATGTCGGGGCTGCCAGAACCCGCGCCGCCCGCGGGCTGGGGCTATTCGTACCTCGACTGGATCGGTGCGTACAGCTTCGCACAGGCCATTCTGGCCGGACTGCACCATCGCAATACGACCGGCGAAGGCCAGTGGATCGATGCATCGCAGTGCGAAAGCGGGCTGATGGTCTGTGGCGTCAACGTGCTCGAGTGGGTGGTGAACCAGCGCCAATGGACGCGCACGGGCAACCGGTCGCCGTACGTTCCGGCCGCACCGCACGGCGCTTATCGGTGCATGGGAATCGACCGGTGGATCGCCATTGCCTGCTTCACCCAGGCCGACTGGGAAGGCCTGGTCCACGTGATGGGAGAGCCTTCGCTCCGGACCGACCCGCGCTTCGAAACACTCTCATCGCGCATTGCCCAGCAGGATGCACTCGATGCCATCGTTGGCCGCTGGACAGCGACACAAGAGGCCTATGCCTGCATGACATCGTTGCAAGCGGCGGGCGTTGCGGCGGGCGTCTGTCAAACCGCCGAAGATCGCTGCGAGCACGACCCGCAACTCGCACAACAAAACTGGATGACCGAGGTAACAGCGCCCCGCATCGGCACCTGGCCCGTGAGCGAGATGCCTTTTCATCTTTCGCGCACGCCGTCCCACATGGGTGGACTGCCGGTGCGCGGTGCGCCGCTCTACGGCGAAGACAACGAATACATCCTCGGCGAGCTGCTCGGCTATTCGACGATCGCCATCCGGTCGTTTGCCGAAGCCGATGTGATCTGAACGGGCGCCTTGCCTTCAGGCAATGCCGAGCGCACGGCGCTGCTGGAAGATGAAGTCGTCCTGCGTGCGCTGGCCCGAGGCCCAGCCTGCCACCGGCTTGGGCGCATCGGCGGCGACCGGTACCACCTGCTTCCAGTCGGCGACCAGCGTGCGTTCGAGGATCTTCCATTCGCCGTTTCGACGCTCGAAGCGATCGACATAGCGCGAGCAGGTCAGCAAATCCATTGCACCTTCGGGCGCCTTGCCTCCCGCAAGTTGCGCCAGCGCCTGCGCGGCCTCGGCCGGATAACGCTGCGTGGTGCGCACATAGGTCTCGACCAGCGCCAGATCGGGGCCGGCGAACTCGATCAGCATATTACTGACCGCGTGCATCGAAAACGGAATGTTGCGATGGCGGTTGCGAATCCAGTCGATCAGACCTTCGACACCGCCGTCGAAGGCGCCATGGTGGTCTACCGCATCCGGATGGAACACCGTGCGCATCGCGTCGAAGTCGAGCCGGTCGACGGAGCGGCACCAGCGGTACATCGTGTCCTGGATTTGCATGCGGTCGGCGATGCGTTCGGGCGAATAGTCGTTCATCTCGATGTCCTCATTCAGGTGAAAGATTGGCTTGCTGCATGACCTTCATCCAGATCTTCTGATCAGTGCGGATCGTCTCTCCGAAGGACGCTGCCGTGCCGGGCGCCGGCGTCATGCCAAGGGCCTTGAGCTTGGCCTGCATGGCCGGCTCGGCGACCGCCTTGTTGACCGCGTCGTTGAGCTGCGCCACCACTTCGCGCGGCGTACCGGCCGGCGCAGCGAGGCCGAACCATGCGGTGACATTGAACGCCGGCAAGGTCTCGGCCATTGAAGGCACCTCCGGCAGCAGCGGGCTGCGTTGGGGCGACGACACGCCGAGCATGCGAAGCTTCCCGGTCTGCACGAAGGCGTTGATGGCATCCGAAGGCGTCGTGATCACGACCTTGACATCGCCGGCCAGCACCGCATTGGTCGCCTGCGACGAGCCCTGGTACGGCACGTAGACCATCTTCAGTCCGGCCATCTGGTTGAAAAGCTCGGTGGTCAGATGGCCGAGCGATCCGCGACCTGCCGATGCGTATTCGAGCTCGCCGGCTCGCGGCCTGGCGTAGGCGATCAGTTCTGCCAGCGTCTTGGCCGGAATCACCGGGTTGAGCAGAAACACCATCGGCGTGGTTGCGATATTTGCCACGGGCGCCAGATCCTTGATCGCGTCGTAGCCTGCCGCCTTTTGCATCAACGAGGTGGTGACGGTGCTGTTGCCGACCTGGAGCAGCGTGTATCCGTCCGGTGCCGCATTCTTCACATGTTGCGTGCCCACCGAACCGCTCGCACCCAACCGATTGTCGACAATGATCGGCTGACCCAGCAGGCGCTGAAGCGGCTCCTGCAGGTTTCGACAGATTACGTCGCCGGTGCCGCCTGCTGCAAAGGGCACGACGATGCGGATGGGTTTGTTCGGAAAGCCCTGCGCGCGCGCCGCGCGAAAAGGCAAGGCGGCCAGCGCCGCGGAGGCCACAAAGTGGCGGCGTGAAATCATGTCTGTCTCCTTTGATCTCTGTTGTTCGAAACTCGGCGCGGCAATTCAGGCCGGCTTGAATACGGGGAAGTGCGGTGGATCGACGGCCGCTTCCCAGTCGAGGGACACGGGCTGACCGATGACCAGGCTTTCATAGGGCGCGGCAATGCGCGCGAGCATTCGCGGACCTTCGACGAGTTGCACCAACGCAAGCACATAGGGCACAGCGCCGGCCAGGTGGGCGGGCGCTACACGGCTCAACGTGAGCGCGGCAATGGCGCCGTGGCCGGTCGCCTCGCGCCACTCGACGCCTGTATCGCTGTACAGGCTCTGCGGCCGCGGATAGAACTGCGCGCGGCCGGTGGCCGCGTCGAACTGCAGCATCAACCGACGTTCGCGCAAGCCCTGCCAGAAAGGCGCACCGACATCGGTCTGCTGTGTTGCATGGTCGATCATTGCCCACGCTCCAGCAGCATCACGCTGCTCGTGCCCCAATTGCGCCCATAGGGAATGACGCCGATGCCACTCAGCATGGCGTTGTCATGGCGTCGAACCTGGCGCGGTCCGGCCTCGCCGAACATCTGGCGGACGCATTCGATCAGGTTGACGCCGCCGCCGGCCAAGCCCGGCTGGCCGGCCGAGATCTGGCCGCCGCCGGTATTGAGCGGCAGTTCGCCCGCAAAGCCCATGTCGTGCGACATCACGAACGCGCCACCCTCGCCCGGCCCGCAGAAGCCGGTTTGTTCGAGTTGCAGGATCAGCGCAATCAGAAAGTCGTCGTACCAATGCAGCATGTGCACGTTCGATGGAGACATGCCGGCGGCCTTGAAGGCACGCGGCCCGACGTCGGTAAAGCCGCTCTGCAGGATGTCCCCACTCTGCTCCTCGCGAGGATCAAAATTGATCCGCTCGGCATACGAAATCGGATGCACCATCTTCTCGAAGCCCATCTCGTGCGCCAGCCGCGTGGACATCACCAGCACCGCGCTCGCGCCATCGCAGCGCATCACGCAGTCAAGGATGCGCAACGGGTCGGAGACGACACGCGACGCCAGATAGTCTTGCTCGGTGAGCGGCTTGCGCAGCGCTTCGCAGGCGTTGTCATTGAGCAGCGCGCCATTGCGCTGCGTTACCGCCAGGCGCGCCAGTGCATCGTGCGGCAGGCCGTAGCGGTGGTCGTACACGGAGCTCAGCAACGCGAACGCGCTCAGCGGTCCGGCATAGCCCGCCGGATCGGCGTACTCGGTACGATGACCCGATTGCACCGAACGGTCACGCGTGGTAACAGCATCGGCAGCCACGCACAGGGCGATTTCGCACATGCCGGCCTCGATGGCCATACCCGCGCGAATGATGTTGGCGCCCGACGAGGCACCTCCGATGTCGGTCGCCTGGCACCACGACACCGAGAGGCCCAGCCCCTCGGCCATCAGGTTGCTGTAGAACGGGTTGCCTCCCTCGGACATCGCCAGTGTGGTGGCGAAGCCGTCGATGCGGCTGCGTTCGACGCCCGTGCGCGCCAGCAATATGCTGACTGCCTCGCCCGCGAGCGACAGCGCGCTACGACCACTGCGCCGCACCAGCTTGGTTTCGGCGTAGCCGACGATCGCCAGACCTCGCCCTTCGAGCATCTTCATCAGTCGTCCACCCACGAAACCACATCGGAGAGCGCAGCGCGGCTGGTGCGATAACTGTTGGCCGGATGGCTCTCGTCCTCGTAGCCGAAGGAAATGGCGCACACCATCAGCCGGTCGGCCGGCACACCGAGCAATGACTTGGCCAGCGTGCTCTGGCTTGCAAGCGCCGCCTGTGGAATGGCCCCGACGCCATGCGCCTGCATCGCCAGCAGCAGCACCTGCACATAGCCGCCGACATCCACTGCGCCGTAGACGCCGAGGCCCGGATCGCTGCTCAATACCGCGACATGCGGCGCGCCGAAAAGGCGGAAGTTCTCCAGGGTCTGCTGTTGATAGCCGGCGGTATCGCCGCGCTCGACGCCCACCGCGTTGTAGAGCTGAAAACCGCATTCGCGCCGACGCTGCAGATACAAGCCGGTGTACTCGGCCGGAAACGGAAAGTCGGTATCGCGCTTACCGGACTTGGCCGCTTCCACCATGGCGGATCGAAAGCGCTCGACTGTGTCGCCCGAGGCCACGGCCACTTGCCAGGCCTGAGAGTTGCACCACGAGGCGGTCCGCTGTGCAGTCTCGAAGATGCTTCGTTGCACCTCGCGCGGGACTGGCCGCGAATGGAACGCGCGGCAGCTATGCCGCTGCCGAAGAAGGTCGTCCAGCGAGGCACCCGCGGTCATGTTCATGTGTCTCCGATCCTGCGCCGTGGTCGTGCCGAGGCGTTGCCGTTGTTTATGAATGGTTTGACCAATATAATAACTGACCCAAACAATGTCAGTCAAACCGCCACGATGGAGAGCCGATAAATGATCGTCGAGGAACGCTGCTACACGCTGCGCATGCCCTACGGCCCGCAGGACTACCTGACGTTGTACGAGGCCGAGGGTCTGGAAGTGCAGCGCGCCACGCTCGGCCAACTGCTCGGCTACTTTCACACCGAGGTCGGCGGCCTCAACACCATGGTGCACCTGTGGGGCTACGACAGCTTCGATGAACGCTTGCAGCGCCGCGCCGCACTTGCGGCCGACCCGGTCTGGCAGCGCTGCCTGACTCGCATCCGTCCAATGATCGAGTCGATGTCGAACCGACTGCTGGTGCCTGCATCGTTTTCGCCGATCCGGTGACGGCACTCCGTTGACTGCACTCCACTGTCTTCTGGCCTGATTTCAAACAACCCCTGCACAAACCATCACCATGCCTTCTTCTACAGTTATCGCGCGCCGGCGCCTGCTGGCTGCCGGCCTCAGCACCTGCGCACTGGGCCTCTCGCTGCCGCTGCGCGCGCAGGACGCATATCCAAGCAAACCGATTCGGCTTCTCGTAGGTGCCGGCGCCGGCGGCACGACCGACATCACTGCGCGCCTGGTCGGCGCACAGCTCGGCAAGGTGCTCGGCCAGACCGTCGTGGTCGAGAACAAGGCCGGCGCGGCCGGCACGTTGTCGATGCAACAGACGGTACGCGCGCCGGCCGATGGCTACACGCTGGTCTGGGTCGGCAACAGCGTGATGGCCATCGCGCCCTACCTGTACAAGAACCCGGGGTACGACGTCAAGACGATGATCCCGGTCAGCTTGGGCACCACCTCGTCCTTCGTGCTGGTGTGCGCACCAGACCTCGGGTTCAGCGACCTGAAAGGAATGATCGCTTATGCCAAGGCCAACCCGGGCAAGCTGAGCTTCGGCTCGAATGGCGTCAACGGCAGCCTGCACCTGCTGGGCGAATTGCTGAAGAACGAAGCGGGCTTCGAGGCGCTGCACGTGCCCTTCAAGGGCGGCGCCGAATCTGCCAACGCGATCATGGGCGGCAGTGTGCAGTTTCTTTTCGATGCGCTGACGTCCAACCTGCCGCTGATCCAGTCAGGCAAGCTGAAGGCACTGGCCGTGACCGGCCCCAGGCGTGAGAAGGCACTCCCCGACGTACCCACCATGGCCGAGCTGGGCCTGCCGTCGATGACGACCGAGATCTTCTTCGGGCTGGTCGCGCCACCGGCCACGCCGAATGCCGTGGTCGCCAAGCTGGCCGACGGCATGAAAGTCGCACTGTCCGATCCTGCATTGCGCGAGAGCCTCTCTCGCTCCGGCAACGAACCGAAAAGCAGCACGCCGGCTGAGTTCAGGGCACTGGTCGACAAGGAAGGTGCGCGCTTTCAGGCCTTGATCAAGGCCAAGGGCATTCAGCCGGAATGAAACGCCCCGGGGTCGCATCGGCGGCCCGCCCGCCGTTGGCCGAATCAGTTCGCGGTCGTTTCGGGCGCCGGCGGCAAGGCCTCTGCGACGCGACCCCAGCGCACGATGGCCGGCCGGCTACCGCGGCGAAACGCATGGCAGCTGTCGAGCAGCGCCGGCCTGGCGCCATCGTCGAAAGCCGGCAGACCTGCTGCCTCACGCCGCCGCTCGAGCGCCGGTCGGATCGCCTGGAACGCGGTGGTCGCCATCGGGCCCAGCAATTCCGTCAGGTGGGTGCAGCCCTGTACCCCGCGAAAGCGCGTCTTTACAGCCTGCGTGAAGCCGGCTTCGATGCGCAAGCCGACCAATTTCTCGTAAGCAGCGTTGATCTGCGCGCAGTCTTCGTAAGGCGTCTGGTGCGACACGGCCTCGGCCGCGACGATGGTGAACCGCTCATCGAGCGTGATGCGCAACGACATCAGATGCACCGGGTCGCCGGCCTTTCGCGCCGCATTGCCGCGCGAATCGTCGAGGTCGATGGTGCGCACGTCCGACATGCGGCCTTCGACATCCCACAAGCCATCGTCGCGTTCCCAGCCTGTGCACTGCACCTGCCGCGTATGCAGCAGGTTGCGCGGCGCAGCGGGCGACAACGACTTCATCAGACGGCGGCCGCAGCCTCAGGTTTGGCGACCGGCCTGGCCGCCGGAGCCGATACGCTGAGCGCGCCGGCTTCACGCAGTGCGGCGATACGTTCGTCGCTGTAGCCGAGGGTGCCGCGCAGCACCTCATCCGTGTGTTGACCGACCGAGGGCGCAGGCGTGGGATCGGCCAACGGGGTACCAGAGTATTTGATGGGCAAGGCCACGTTGGGCATCCATCCCACCACCGGATGTTCGAAGCGGGTCACGATGTTGCGCGATCGCGCTTCGGGCGAACGTATGGCGTCACCCACATTGCGCACCTCGCCGCAGGGGATCGACGCGGCACGCATGCGCGGCTGCCAGTAGCTCCATGGATGCTCGGCGAAAATCTCTCCCAACATCTTGAAGATTTCGTCGCGGCGGGCCATGCGGCCATTGCGGTCCGACAGCACCGGGTCTTCCGCCAGGTCCGGGCGGTCGATGACCTTCGCCATCAGGCGGTGGAAGATCTTGTCGTTGCCGCAGTTGATATAGAAGGGCTTGTCCTTCGACTCGAATACGCCAGACGGGCATGTGTCAGGGCTGGTATTGCCGTGGCGCTGCGGGACCGCGCCGGTGAAGAGATGCTGCAGCGAGGCATATCCCGTCATGAGCACGGCATTGTCGAAGAGGGCCAACTCGATCGACTGGCCCTCGCCGGTCCGATAGCGCGCGAGCAGCGCACCCAGGATGGCATTGCTGGCCATCGTCGCAGTACTGATGTCGATCACCGGCGACAGGGTGCGCACGCCTTGGCGGTCGTTGTAGCCGTTCATCGAAATAAAGCCGCTCTCGGCCTGTGCGATCGGATCGAAACCCAGCCGGTCCGCGAACTCCCCTTGGCGCCCGTAGGCCGACACCGAGCAATAGATGACCTTCGGATTGAGCTTCTTGCAGCTTGCGTAGTCGAGGCCGAAACGCTCCATCACGCCGGTCGAAAAATTCTCGACCACCACATCGGCCGTGGCGATTAATTCGCGCACGACCGCCAGCCCTTCAGGGCTTTTCATGTTGACCGCCAAACTGCGCTTGTTGCGGTTGCTCCACAAATAAGGTGCGCCTTGCCCAGGCAAATCAGCATGCACCGGCGGGTAATGACGGAACTCGTCGCCACGGCCAGGCGTCTCGACCTTGATCACGTCGGCGCCCATATCGGCAAGCACCATCGTCGCGAACGGGCCAGCGATGAAGTGCGTGAAATCGATGACGCGAATGCCTTCGAGCGCCTTGGGTGCGTCCGCAGGACGCGGTGTATGGACAGGAAAGTCGGCCTCAAGATTGTCGAGCATGGGTGGTACGTGTGGGGCCGTCGGGGTGGCCTTGTATTGCATTGGTAAGACCATTATAATGACTACAAGTCCGCGGCGTCAAACTTTTTCAGCGGGCATCCTCGAATGGATTTTCATGCCTCCGTACGGTGACCTCGCGATCGATCCCATCGACTACCTCCTGAGCGTCGAAGCCATTCGCCAGGTCAAGGCGCGCTACTGCCGTTTCATCGACACAAAGCAGTGGGACCGCCTCGGCTCCCTCTTCACGGCCGACTGCCGCTTCGAAGGACTCGGCTCGGCGCCGGCTGGTGCAGATGTGGCGACATTCGTGCAGGGCGTGTCCAGCCGGCTAGCGGCCACGATCTCGGTGCATCACGTGCACACGCACGAGGTGGTACGCACCGGATCCGACGCGGCGCGAGTCATCTGGGCAATGGAAGACTTCGTCGAATGGACCGACGGCAGCACCGTCAAGGAGACGCCGGGAAGCCGGGGCTTCTTCGGCTACGGCCATTACGAAGAAGAGTACCGACGTGAAAACGGCGAGTGGAAGATCAGCTTCCTGCGCCTGACGCGTCTGCGTATCGACCCTGTGCCGATCGAGGCGCCACCGCCCCGGATGGGTCAGCGGCAGGCCACGCCGGGATGGCTGGACATTCAAGAACCACAATGAACGGAGACGCCCCATGCTTTGCCGCTTGCGAACCTTGCTCGCCTGCACCGCGCTGGCCCTTGCCGGCCACGCCGTCGCGGCCTACCCGGACAAGCCGGTAACGGTGATCGTGCCCTACCCGCCCGGCGGCATGGGCAGCACCTTCGGCAACATGGTGAGCGAAGGGATGGCGTCGACACTGGGGCAACGCCTTGTGATCGAATACAAGCCCGGTGCCAACGGTGCGCTGGGCGCAGGCTTCGTAGCCAAGGCACCGGCCGATGGGTACACGCTGCTGATGGCAGTCAACAGCACGATGACCATCAATCCCAGTCTCTACGAAAAGCTTCCGTTCGATCCGCTGAAAGACTTCTCTCCGGTATCGATGGTCTTCACTTCGTCGAACGTGCTGGTCGTCAACGCGGCCAGCCCGGTCAAATCGGTCGCCGACCTCATTGCGCTTGCCAAGGCAAAGCCCGGCAAGATCTTCTACGGCTCCGCCGGCAACGGTTCCACGCCGCATCTGTCGGGGGAAATGTTTCGGCAACTCACCGGTGCACCGGTGGTGCACGTGCCCTACAAAGGCAGCGGGCCGGCCGTCATCGACCTGTTGGGCGGACAACTCGACTTCATGTTCGTCGACACCGCAGTGCTGCCGCAGGTGCAGGCCGGCAAGCTGCGCGCCCTCGCGGTCACGGGCAAGACGCGACTCGGCGCCGCGCCCAACCTCCCCACGATGGAGGAAGAAGGCGTCAAGGGTTTCTATGTCGACACCTGGTACAGCCTGGCCGCACCCGCGGGCGCCCCGCCCGAGGCCATCGAGCGGCTGAATGCGGCCGTCGCCGCGATGGTCAAATCGCCCGCGATACGCGCCCGCATGAAGGACATCGGCGTGGACCCGCCCGAGGACACCAGCGCCAAGTACATGGACGGCATCGTGCGCAGCGACACTGTGCGCTGGAAGAAGTTCATTGCCGGCACGCGCATCAGGCTCGATTGAGCCGAGGCATACGCAATGATCTTCCGATCCGGCCTCTTTTCTCGCCGCGCCGACATCACGCCCGCGCAATTCGGCGAACACTGGCTGCGCGTGCACGGCCACCTCGCCAGCAGCATGCCCGGCGTGCACCGCTATCAGCAGAATCACATCTCCGAACGGTTCTATGAACTCATGCCGTTTCCGGACCACGCGGTGGATGGCATTTCGCAGCAGTGGTTCGACGACGTCGCAGCCATGGAACGCTGTGAAGCCTCACCCGAGTACGCGGCCGTGAAACGCGACATCCCCAACTTCCAGGGCGCCATCACCATCCTTGTTCTGGAGGGCGAGCCGTTGATCGATACGCCGACCGACGGCGGTGCCAAGCTGCTGGTGCTGACGCGCGCCAAGGCGCCCGGCCTGTCGTTGCGCGACGTGCTGCCGTCGTTGAACGATTCATTGGGCGAAGCCAGCGCCGCCGCGCCGCATCGCGTGGTCCAGAACATGGTCGTCGATCGCGCGCATCCGGTGTCGGCTCAAGTGCCCCAAGGCCGCGTGCCGGTTGATGGCATCGCCGAGCTGTGGTTTGCCGACCGGGCGAAGCTGCGCGAGTGGGTGGCATCGGACACCGGGCGTGCGTTCATCGGTGGACAGCTCTTGCTGGAGCCGTTGGCGGTCTACGCGGTGGATGAAAAGCGCATCGTCTGAAGTCGGAGCAGCGGCCTTCCTGCTGTCGTCAGGGAAGCCGCCGCAGGGCGTCAGGCGACGATTCCGGCCGCGGCCAGCCTGTCGATCTCGGCGGCATCGAGGCCCCAGCCGGCCAATGCCGCTTGCAGGTCTACGCCCGGTTCCACGCCGGCTTCAGGCACGGCTGCGGGTGTGCGCGAAAAACGCGGTGCAGGCGCGGGCTGCACCATGCCGTCCACCTCTATGAAGGTGCCACGCGCGCGGTTGTGCGGATGCGCGGCGGCCTCGTCCATGCTCAGCACCGGCGCAAAGCAAATCTCGCTGGTTTCGAGCCGCGCGCACCATTCGTCTCGAGTGCGCGAGCGAAACACCTCCGCCAATTGCGCACGGATCGCGGGCCAATTGGTACGGTCGGCGCGGTCGGGCAGGCCCGCCTTGTCGAGCCCGGTATGGCGCAGCAGCTCGGCATAGAACTTGGGCTCGGCCGAGCCGATGCTGACGTATTTGCCGTCACGCGTCTCATAGACCGCATAGAAGGGTGAGCCGCCACCGGTCACGCTGCGGCCCCGCCCGGCCCAGGTGTCGCCGGCACGCTGACTGAAGAAGTAGGTCATCAACGATGCCGCGCCATCGACCATCGCAGCGTCGACGATCTGGCCCTTGCCTGAACGTGCCGATTCGATCAGTGCGCAGGCGATGCCGAATGCCAGGTACATGCCTCCACCGCCGAAGTCTCCGACCAGATTCAGCGGAACCACCGGCGGACCATCGGCCTCGCCGATCGCCTCGAGCGCGCCGGACAACGCGATGTAGTTGATATCGTGGCCCGGCGCCATGGCCATCGGCCCCTCCTGGCCCCAGCCGGTCATGCGGCCGTAGACAAGTTTCGGGTTCAGGGCCAAGCAGGGTTCGGGCCCCAGCCCCAGGCGCTCCATCACGCCGGGCCGGAAGCCTTCGATCAGTGCGTCGGCGCTGGCAAGCAGCCGCCCCACCAGCGCAATGCCATCGGGCGACTTCAGGTCGACCGCAATGGAGCGCCTGTTGCGATCGGTGAAGTAGAAGCGCTGCGGCATGGCGCGCGGGGTCGGGTCGGGCCGATCGATGCGCAGTACCTGCGCGCCCATGTCGGCCAGCATCATGGCGGCGAACGGGCCCGGCGCGAGACCGGCCATTTCAATGATGCGCAGGCCGGCTAGCGGCCCCTTGTCGCCGCTCACCTCGGCGGCGACTGCAAGCCCGACGCGACCGATTCGGCCGCCTGGACCGATTCGACCAGCGTGCCGGTACCGTCGACAACGTAGCGGCCCTCGCCCACCGGGTCGAGGTAGCCGCCGTTGTCGGTCATCAGAAGGCACCAGGTTTCGCGCCAGTCTTCAGGGTGGCCCTCGTCTGCGACGTTGTCGAGCCATGCGTAGCGTGTCACGCGATACGTGCGGCCGGAGCCGTCCTTCACCTGGAACACGCGGTCTGGAACTGTTTTGGTCATGGAACTTCCTTTACCGGGCCGCCTTCACAGCCCAAATGGTAATACCATTCTAGACGATCTGAGGGGGAACGCGCGTTGCCCGCACGCCACCCATCGGCTACCATTGCTACAAACATCTATTGGTCTGTCCAAACAACATTTGGGCCAATTTTTCAAGCTCCGGAGACAACCCATGCTGAATCGCCGCGCCGTCCTCGCGTCCGCCGTCCTTGTGCCTCTCGCCGGCGCGTTGCGCGCCCAGGGAAGCTGGCCCGACCGGCCGGTGCGCTTCATCGTGCCGGCGGCCGCGGGCGGCACCAACGACGTACTGGGCCGCTACCTGCAAGACCCGCTGACCAAAGCGCTCGGCCAGCCGATCATCATCGAGTACAAAGCCGGCGCAGGTGGCGCGATCGCCTCCCAATACGTGGCGAACCAACCGGCCGACGGCTACACCTTCTTGCTGCACGGCAGTGGCCTGGTGACTGTGCCGCTGGTGCAAAAGAAGCCGACTTACGACGCAATCAGGGACTTCGTCCCGGTCACCTTGATAGGCACGTCCCCGATGGTGTTGATGACCAATCCGTCGACGCCGGACAACTTGAAGGACTTCGTGGAATACGCGCGTGCCAATCCCGGCAAGCTCGAATGGGGCGCTTCGGCGCTCGGCGGCGTCGGGCAGCTGGCGATGGTGGCTTTCCAGGACGCAGCGGGCATCAAAGGCATGGTCATGGTGCCCTATCCTGGCGCCGGTCCCGCCGCGCAGGCGCTGCTGACAGGGCAGACCAAGTACATGCTCTCGACCCCGTCCTCTGTGACGAGCGCTTTCGTCAAGGAAGGCAAGATGCGCGTGCTCGGCGTTTCGACCGCCAAGCGCAGCCCCCTCTTGCCCGATGTCCCAAGCATCGGAGAGGTTGTGCCGGGTTACGACACCGAGACATGGTTCGGCCTGGTGGCGCGCACCGGCACGCCCGCGCCGGTGATCGCTCGGCTCAGCGAAACCATTGCCAAGATCGTCGCAACGCCGGACATCCAGGAGAAGATGCGCAGCGTCAACGTGGTGCCGATGACCGGCACGCGCGAACTCGGAGACATCATTCGCAAGGACAACGCGTTGTGGGGCAAGGTGGTCAAGGCCAACAACATCACCATGGAGTGAGGGCCGCGGATCCACGGATCCAGAAACGCAGAGACCGGTGGCTCAGGCCGCCATGGCCTGCACGGCGGGCACGGTCCTGTCCGCCGGCAGCGGGTTTGCCTTCGATTCCGCCGTCATGAACTCGGCAGCGACGAAGCCGAATGTCATCGCCGGGCCGAGCGTGATGCCGCCGCCGGGATAACCGCCACCCATCACACTGGAGTTGTCGTTGCCCGCCGCGAAGAGGCCCGGTATCGGGCGGCCCAAGCCGTCGAGCACGCGCGCCTGCGGGTCGGTCTTGATGCCGGCGAAGGTGCCGAGGTCGCCCATCACCACCTTGACGGCATAGAAAGGCCCCTGCTTCACGGGCGCCACGCACGGATTCGGCTGGTGCGTCTTGTCGCCCAGAAAGCGGTTGTAGACACGCCATCCGCGGCGGAATTGCAGGTCCTTGCCCTGCTCCGCACCCACGTTGTATTCGTCGACCGTGTGCTGCAATTCGGCTGCATTGATTCCGGCCTTCTTCGCCAGCTCGGCCACCGTGTCGGCGCGCAGCAAATAGCCTGAGCGCAGGTGTGCGCCGAGCGGCAGCGGAAAGGGCTTGGCAAAACCCAGTCCGTAGCGCCGGATCGTGCGGTGATCGGCGATCAGCCACGCGGTGACTTCAGCGCCGTCGGCGCAGTGCGTCTGCATCGCCATGCCCATGTCGTGATACGAGTCGGACTCGTTGGTAAAGCGCCGACCCTTGCGGTTGACGGCGATGACACCGGGCTTGTAGCGGTCGATCAAATGCGGAAACACACCAATCTCGCCGTTGGCCCGCTTCACGCGCGACACAGGAATCCACGCGGCTGAATTGGGCAGATCGCTCGCGACTTGACCGCCGACGGATTCGGCCAGGCGCAGGCCGTCGCCAGTGTTGCCTGGCGCACCCGGCGACAGGTGTTCGCGGCCCGTGGGCGCGTGCGGAAAAAGCTGCTTTCTGCGCTCGCCGTCCTGCGGAAAGCCGCCGGCCGCCAGCACCACGCCGCGCCGCGCACCCACCCGCTCGGTGCCGCCATCGGCCTTGCCGACCACCACGCCGGTGACCCGGTCGCCGTCGCGCACCAAGGCACGAGCCGGCGATTGGAGCCACATCGGAATGCCCAGGTCGAAGGCCGACTTGGCGAGCCGCGCCGCGAGGGCGTTGCCGTTCGTCAGGCGCATCGCACGGCCGTGGAACATCATCTCGAATGCATGCGTCACCAGCCGCCGGGCCACATAGGCCGCCGACTTGAACGAGCGCGTGACGTTGAAGAAATGCCCCACCTCCGCACTTGAATTGAACATCATGCCGACGAAGGTGATCTCCTGGAGCGGCGGTCGCAATCCCTTGATGTGCTCACCCAGCTCGCGGCCGTCGAGCGGTGCAGCCATGATGGAACGCCCGGCCATGCGGCCGCCCGGACTCTCCGAGTGATAGTCCGGATACTCGGGCAGCGCGATCAGCTTCACGTCGGTTTCGCGCACGAAGAATTCGACCATACGCGGACCATGCGCCAGGAAGGCTTCGACCCGGTCGCTGTCGTAGAAGTCGCCGCACTCGTATTTCAGATAGGTGCGCGCATCTTCCAGCGAATCAGGTTCCGGCTTGAAGGTAGAGATCGGGTTGTTGGGAATCCACAGAACCCCACCGGACCGTGCGGTCGTGCCGCCAAAGAGAGCCTCCTTCTCGAGCAGCAGGACGTCGAGCCCCATTTTCCGGGCTGCCACGGCCGCTGCCATGCCGCCGGCACCGGTGCCGACGACCACCACGTCGACCGTCCGGTCGAAAGCCTGATTGGTTGTGCTCATCTCGCTTTCCTTCCTTGTCACCGGATCACCTTGCCCTGCACGAGCACGGTGCTGACGCGTGCATTGAGATCGCGTCCATCGTCCTTGAGCGGCAGGCGAGCGTCGGAGGCATAGCTCGCGTTCATCGCAGCTTCGTCGGCAAAACACACTTCGGCGACGCCGTCGATCGGCAGCGCGTCGTAGTCGGCCGGCCGGCCCTCTGCGTCGTAACGGGCGCTGACCAAGTTCTGCACATACCCATCGAGCATGGGCAAGTGCCGCACCAGGCTCGCGTGCCGGCCGAACCATGCGTCGCGAAAGCCTTCCCGGGTCGCAGCCTTGCGCGTCAGCAAGAGCCAACGACGAAAGCCGCCGTCGACCGCCCCGCCCTGCAAAGGCACGGGCAGGTTGGGTTCGCTGTCCAGCGCAAAGAGCAGACGGGCGCTCTGCTGCACGTTTTTCGTCAGTGCCCCCCAGGCAGACGAGTCGATGGCAATGCGCGCCGCGGGCGCATCGTCGAAATGCAGATCGATCGTGGCATCGATGTCGTCTGCCTGCGCCACGACGCCGCGGTAGGGCCGGTCGTTGGCAATGTAGTCCGTCGGCACGTGGCGCACGACGCGGTTGACCTGCGCTTGGCGCAGGCCGGGCACGTCGCGCAGTGCGTGTCGAGCTGCCAGTTCGAGCGACGCCACGGTATCCGGCAATGGAAAGGAAGCAGCGAGGCAAAGCGTTTTGACGAACATGGATTCTCCGGGGTGCATCCCGAACGATTATATGGTCTTACCATTAGCTTTGCCATCCGCCATGCCGCCCGATTTCACTTTTGAGAGATGGTTCAATCGCCAAGGACCGCCGACCAATAGCTGCGCGCACGGTTCATATGGCGCAGGATCAGCAGCTGGCCCTTGGCCGGATCGCGATTCCGGATGTGGTCGTACAGGCGCTGGTGATCGCGCAGCGACGCCTTGCCTTGCGCCGCGTCTTCGAACATCACTTCGCGCCGGCGCCCGGTAAAACGATAGAAAGCGTTCAGCACGCGCACCAGCACCGCGTTGTGGGTCGCGTCGGCCAGGGCGATGTGAAATTCGGTGTCGGCAACGGCGATGTTGCCGCCCTCGGCCAGCACTTCCCTGGTCTGTCGCAACACCGCTTCCATGCGCTCCAGGTCGGTATCGGTGCGGCGCTTGCAAGCCAGGCCTACCGCGAGCACTTCCAGATGCGCACGAACTTCCATCGTCTCCGCGACTTCGGTCGGCGTCGGCGTGCCTCCCATGTCGGTGAGCATCACCAGTGCTTCGAAGCTGCTCTCGCGCGCCACGTGCCGCAGGTAGATGCCCGAATTCGGCCGTGACTCGACGATTCGCAGCGTGACCAGGGTCGCCAGCGCTTCGCGCACCGCGTTGCGACCGACGGCCAGGCGTTCGGCGAGGTCGCGCTCGGAAGGCAGCCGATCCCCGGGCTGCAGGCGACGGTCCTGCAGATAAGCCAGGATGCCTGCGATGACGCTGCCGGTGCCGGTGTTCGTGCTGCTGCTACCGCTGGTCTCTCGCGATTCGTCGGTGGGTTCGCGTTGGATCGGCATCTGCGACTCTCCCGGTCAGAGATCCAGTACCAGCGTCTTTGAGCGCGAGCCGGAGCAGCAGACCATGATGCTGTCGTTGGCCTTCTTCTCCTCGGTACTCAGAAAGTCGTCTCGGTGGTCTGGCTGTCCCTCCAGCACCGTCGTGCGGCAGGTGCCGCAAACACCCGCAGTACAGGCATAAGGCACGTCGATCCCATGATCGAGCAGGGCGTCGAGGATGGTCTTTCCGGGCGCCACGGTGAAGCGCTCGCCGCACCGTTGCAGCAGCACGTCGAAGCCGCCGTCGGTAGCCGCTTCACTGCCAGCGGCGAAGCGCTCGAAGTGCACCGTGTGCGGCGGACGCGATGTGCAAGCTTCGATAAAGGCATCGATCATGCGCGCCGGCCCACAGCAATAGAGGTGACTCTCGGCCGGTGCCGCGCGCACGATGGCTTCGATGTCGAGACGTTCGACGCGCGATGTTCCGAAGCAGAATTCGACTTCGCACGCGGCATCGAGACCGTTGGCGGCGCAGCAGGCATTTGCATCACCGGCCATTGCGAGCAGTTCTTCGGCGAAGGCCGTCTCGCCCGCTGAACGGCTTGCGTAGTACAGGCGCCGGGGTCGGCCCACCGCACCGAGCCTGTGCAACATCGCCAACACCGGCGTGATGCCGATGCCGCCAACGATAAAGATCGACAGCGCCGCATCCTCGACCAGCGCAAAGTCGTTGGCTGGAAGGCTCGCATGCAGCACGTCGCCCACGCGGGGCTTCGTATGCATCCAGGCGGACCCACCACGGCCGGCCGCTTCGCGCTGTACGGCGATCAGGTAGCGCCCGGTGTCCGACGGCGCGTTGGCAAGCGAGTAGCTGCGCACCCTATCGTGTGCCAGATGCAAATCGATGTGCGCTCCGGCGTCGAAAGGCGGTAAAGGCACGTCGGTGGCCGAAACGAATTCATAGGAGACGATGCCTTGGGCCTCCAGTCGGATCTGCTTCAGCCGGAGCTCGACGAGAGGAGCGTTCATGTCGCGATGCGCCAGTCGGTCAAGGCGTGTAGCCGAAGTCGGCGCCGAGCCGCGCAACCATCAGGTCACGGCCCGAGTCGCTCCACGATGCGCCGGCCGGCACCGTGAGCGACACCGCGCGCACCATCGGCAATGCCGGATCTTCGATGCGCGGCGGCCGCTGCTGGCGTGTGGCGAGGTTGCGCACGGTCTCCAGCAGCAGGCGGCGCGTCATCGCAATGCCGGTGTCGCTCATGCCCAGATGTTCTTTGGAGCGATCGTAGATCGGCGCTACGCCGGACTGGCAGGCGGCATCCTGGACCCAGAGGCCAGGCAATCCGGAGAACCATGTCTTGGTCTGCGCGTCGTAGTCGAAAAGGAAAGCGCTCTGCAGGTTGAACCTGGTCCAGTACTTCGCGTAGGGCTCGGTCGCCGGCCGCGGTGCATAGGCGTTGACGCTCGGATGGCCGGTCTCGCGGCCGGCATGTCCGTTGTCGAACAGCTTGCGCGTCTTTTCGTAGAACCTCTGCGCCGGGTGGTACGAAAACATGATGCACAGCGTGTTGTGATCGTCGAGAGGCACCCAGGCGTGCCCGCTCAATTCTGGATACTGCGACTGTGGCGGGACCAATGTGTAAAAGGGCAGGAGGAACTGGTTGACGCGCCAGTAGTGCGTTCCCTCGTCAATCACCCGGCGCGAGGCGATGCTCATTCCAAAATCCTGGCGCTTGCACTCAAAGGTCGGCCGAAGATCCTTTTTGGCGATCCAGTCGCTGATGGCGCCCTTCGAATCGATGCGCCCATGCAGGATGGCAGCGTGCGCCGAATCGATTTCCCCTTCGACCGCCTGGAGCCAATTGCATTCCTGCACGCGAAAGCTTACATAGACGTTCTCCTCCGGCACCAGGTTCCATTCGATGTCGGGCAGCGGCGGAAGGGCGTCGCGGTCGGGCCCCAAGTAGGCCCATACGATGCCGTTGCGCTCGCGGCAAGGATAGTTCTTGATGCGAACCGTTTCCTTCAGACGGCTCTGTGCCGGCTCCGCGGGCGTGTCCATGACGCGGCCTTCGATGTCGAACTTCCAGCCGTGGTAGATGCAGCGCACGCCGCAATCCTCGTTGCGCCCGAACACCAGCGGCGCACCGCGATGCGGGCATGCGTGGTCGATCAGGCCGACCTTGTCTTCGCTGTCTCGAAAAGCCAGCAGTTCTTCTCCAAGGAGCCGCACGCGTTGCGGCGGTCCATCGGCTTGGAGGTCCTTCGAGGGCAGAAAGGGAATCCAGTAGAGGCGCATGAGCTGCCCCATGGGGCTGCCGGGGCCGACGCGCACGAGTGTTTCGTTGTCTTCGTGGGTGAGCATGTGGTCTTTCTTGGTCAACCAGATTGGTTCTACCAATTCTAAAAAGCCCGAGCTGCGCTTGTCTACTTCTATTTCAATAGTTAGACCACAAATTTCTGTCGTTTCGGCCAGCATTTTGCGAGTGGCCGCGTTGCCGGTCATCGTGCCGGACGACGCAGCGGCGCCCGACTCCATTCGCTCAACGATATAATGGCCTGACCATTGACGGAGATCGGATGAAAGCCATTGTTTGCCACGCATTTGCGCCCGTCGACCAGCTCCGCTACGAGGAGCTTGCGTCCCGGCGCCTGGCGGCCGGACAAGTGCGCATTTCGATAAAGGCGGCCGGCGTCAACTTCCCCGATTCACTCAAGGCCGAGGGCCAGCATCAGATTAAGCCGACGCTGCCCTGGATTCCGGGCAGCGAAACCGGCGGCGTGATCGTCGAGACGGCATCGGATGTAACGCAGCACAAGGTCGGTGACCGGGTGATGGGCGTTTCAGGCCCGGAAGGCGGCGGCTTTGCGCAGGAAATCGTGCTTTCAGAAGAGCGGGTCTTCACCCTGCCCGCGTCGATGAGCTTTCAAGAGGCCGCCGCAGTGCCGGTGGTGTACGGCACTTCGCTCTATGCGCTCAAGCAGCGAGCGAGGATGTTGCCAGGCGAAACGCTGCTGGTACTCGGGGCGGCAGGGGGCGTCGGCCTGGCGACCGTGCAACTGGGCAAGGCCATGGGTGCGCGTGTGATCGCGGCCGCCAGCACGCCGGAGAAACGCGCGCTCACGCTGAGGCACGGTGCGGACCATGCAATCGACTACACGCTGCCGGGCTGGCGCGAGCAGGTCAAGGCGCTTACCGGCGGCAAGGGCGCGGACGTTGTGTACGACCCGGTGGGCGGCGATGCCTTTGATGAGGCCGTGCGCGCGATCGGCTGGATGGGCCGCTACCTGGTGATCGGCTTCACGGCTGGCCGCATTCCGACGCTCAAAATCAACATGCCGCTGATCAAGGGGTACGACGTGGTCGGCGTGCGCTACGACGTCTGGCGCGATGGTTGGTGGAGCGAAGCCCGCGCAAACCTCGAACTGGTCCTCGCCTGGTGCGCCGAAGGCAAGATCGCACCACTCGTTTCCGCGCGTTATCCGCTCGACCGTGCCGTGGAGGCAATGCGCAGTATCACCAGCCGTCAGGTCACGGGCAAGGTGGTGCTGGAGACGGCTTGACATCGTGCTCGGGGGTCGCCGGCTCTTCTCTCGACTCGGCCGAGTCAACTCGAACGCTGAACTTTCGCGTAATGAATTCAAGGAACACCTTGACCCTGACGCTCAGGTTGCGGCGGCTGGCGTAGACCACATACAAAGGCTCTTCGGTGTCGGCGCAGTACGCCTCCAGCACGCGCACGAGCCGACCGGCCCTGATGTCTCCATCGACGTGCATGTCCGAAAGGCGGGCAATGCCGACGCCTGCCACCGCGAAGGAGCGCAGCAGCTCCGACGAATTGCTGCCGATGTTGCCCCTGACGTCGTGTGCTGCAACCTCCGAGCCGTCACGCAGCGGCCAGCTGCTTCGAAACGAACCCGGCAGAAAGTTCAAACAGTTGTGCGACTTCAATTCGTCGACGGTGCAAGGAACACCGCGCCGCCGGAGGTAGGAAGGCGCCGCGCACATGCTCCATCGCGTGCTTGCGATGCGGCGCGCGACCATGGACGAATCCGGAATGCTGCCGCTCTGGAACGACACATCGATCTGGTTCTCGAACGGCTCGATTGGTGCGGCAGAGAGCACGAACTCCAGCCGCATTGCTGGATGTTGCGAGAGGAACTCAGGAATCAGCGGAGACAACTGATGCTGCGCGAGCAGCAGCGGGCAGTTGATGCGCAGAACACCGGACGCCGTCAGACCAGACTGCCCGACGCCCGCCTCGGCTTCGTCGATCGCCTCGATCACGCGATGCGCCGCTGCCATGAAGTTTTCGCCTTCCAGCGTGAGCCGCAGCACTCGGGAGGTCCGGTGAAAGAGCCTCACGTGAAGGCGGTTCTCCAGCCTCTGGATGCGCTTGCTCACGGTCGACGGACTGCAGCCAAGGCCGCGCGCCGCGGCGGAGAAACTGCTGGCGTCTGCCACCCGCAGGAACACGTCGAGCTCTTGGATTCGGTCGTTCACGGCGCATTCTAGGCAGATGAACGGTCGATCGGCACGCAGGTCAGACCAATTCAGCCCTCGCTCTTTCACTGCTTTCGATGACAAACGCCGCGGCGCGCTCGCCGATCATTGCGGACGGCGCACTGGTGTTGCCACCGACGATGTTCGGCATGATCGACGCGTCGGCCACGCGCAGGCCCTTGATTCCATGCACGCGCAACTCGGCATCTACTACCGCCGTCGGATCCGAGGCGGGCCCCATCTTGCAGGTGCCCACCGGGTGGTATGCGGTGCCGACCTGCTGCCGCACGAAAGCCTCGATCTGCGCATCGCTCGACACGGAAATCCCAGGTTCGATCTCGTCGCCCCTGAAGGCTGCCAATGCTTCGGCGCTCAAGATTGTTCGTGCTTCTCGCACGCCACGCACAAGCGTCGCAACATCGTCTGGATGTTCCATGAAACGCGGCAGCATGCGTGGCTTGTCCGTTGGCCGCGCCGAGACGAGTTCGAGGTGTCCACGCGCCTTGGGGCGCAGCAATTGCACGAGCACCATGTAGCCGTGAGTGCGGGGAATGACGCGGGCAGAGCCTTTCAGGCCGACCAGGAAAGTCATTTGCACATCCGGGCGGTCGATGCCGGCCAGCGTGCGAACGAAGCCGCCCGCCTCCGCCGCGTTCGACGACAGCATTCCGGTGCGCGAGGCCGCGTATTGCAGCGGGCTCAAGGCGATCCGCGCAGCGGACTTCATGGACAGCGCATAGGACTCCGCGCTCGGGTTGCCGTGCGACACATAGACGGTCGGATGGTCCTGAAGATTCTGGCCGACCCCCGGCAGCGCAAGCTTGACGTCGATGCCCAGCCGGCGCAGATTGTTTTCGGGGCCAATGCCGGAGAGCATGAGCAACTGCGGCGAATTGACGGCGCCGCCGCACAGCACGATCTCTTGCGTCGCGCCGAGCGAGCGCCGACCTTTTTTTCCGAGCATGCTCACGCCCACGGCACGCCCGTTGCGCAGCTCGATCTTTTCGACCAGCGTGTCGGCGAAGACCCTGAGGTTTGGACGCTGCATCACCGGGTGCAAGAAAGCGCGCGAATTGCTCAGCCGCACGCCACGCCGCTGGTTGAGTTCGTAGAGGCCGTATCCATCCTGTTCTGCACCGTTGAAGTCGTCGTTGTGCCCATGGCCCGCCTCGATGGCTGCCTTGACGAAAGCATGCGACAGCGCGTTGGGCGACTGCGGCTGACTCACGTCGAGTTCACCGCCGCCGGCGTGGTAGGCCGAGAGGCCCGAATGGCGGTTCTCATGCCGCCGAAAAGCCTCAAGCACATGGCGGTAGCTCCAACCCGGGTTGCCCATGGCCTCCCATTCGTCGTAGTCGAGCCGATGGCCCCGGATATAGACCGAGCCGTTGACCGAAGTGCAACCGCCGAAGAGTTTGCCGCGCGGACACGGAATGGTCCGCCGGTTCACTGCTTCACCGCCTTCAAAGCTGTACTGCCAGTTGGTGCGGGCATGCGGCAGCAGGAAGATGTTGCCGATCGGCAGTGTCGTCTTGACGTTCAACGGAAAGCCAAGGTCGGACGGGCCCGCTTCGATCAGTGCCACGCGGACGTCAGGGTTCGCGGAAAGCCGGCTGGCAACGACGCTGCCTGCCGCTCCAGCGCCGACGACGATGTAGTCGAAATCGTTCGACGAAGGCTGCATGCTGTCTCCATTGCGGCGTCTCGAGGCGCCGTCTGATCGTTGGCAAAGTGCGCGAGGATGGCGTGCCTCCGCAGTAGCCACAAGTCGAATCCGGTCACATCATGTGTGCATGCGCATCACAGATCGCCGCGGCCGGGCGTTCCTCCCCGTATCGGACCGCTTGCGGGAGGCAATGTGACGAGACGCGCCAGAGACCCAAAGGGTAATCACCAATGCAGTACGTCCTGCAGCACTCCAAGATTCCGGTCATTGGACCAACCAATCAATTATTAATATAGCCTTTCAGGTGACGTCCCCGGAGCGTTCCGGAGTCCGCAGATCCTCGCATGATGAGGGCGTCGCCATCGGCCACCGTGCCAGCGTCGTATCCCATCCGCCCGAAAAAGCATTCCAATGAAAACAAGCGTCCGTTGCATCGCCATCGCCGCCGCGTTCGGCAGCCTTGCGGCACCACTCATGGCAGAGACGATCCGCATTGCCCACATCGATCCGTTCTCGGGCCCGGCTGCTGCCATCGTCGTGAACGCAAACCGTACGTTGCGGATGGTCGTGGACATCTCGAACAGGGATAAATGGGCTGGCAGCAACACGCTGGAGGTCGTCAACTTCGACGGCAAGGGCAGCCCGCAAGACTCGATGCAGCAACTCAAAAATGCCACGGACCAAGGCATCCGCTACATCGTGCAGGCGCACAGTTCGGCTGTAGGGCTGGGTCTGATCGATGCCATCAACCATTACAACGAACGCAACCCCGGCAAGGAGCTCGTCTATCTCAACGTCACCAACGGCGCGCCGGAGATGACGAACGAGAAGTGCAGTTTCTGGCATTTCCGCTTCGACGGAAACCAGGACATGAAGACCGAGGCGCTGACCGCTTTCATTGCCGAGCAAAAGAACGTCAAGAAGGTCTACCTCATCAATCAGAACTACCCGACCGGCCAACAGACCAGCGTCGGTGTGCGCAAGGGTTTGAAAGCGCGGCGTCCGGACATCGAGATCGTCGGCGACGACTTGCATCCCATGCTGGCAGTCAAGGACTTCTCGCCTTATGTTGCCAAGATCCGTGCCTCGGGTGCCGATGCCGTGGTCACGGCGAACTGGAGCGCCGACCTCACGCTGCTGCTCAAGGCGGCCCAGGAATCGGGTCTGAAGACCGCCTTCTACACCTACAACGCCGCCACGACAGGCGTACCGACGGCGCTGGCCGGCGCCAAGGTGGAAGACGTCAAGCTGGTGACCTACTGGAATCCGAACGACGACCTCGTAACGGCAAAAACAGTGATGGAACCGTTCAGGGCCAAGTACGACGACGACTTCGTGGTGATGCCCTACTACAGCACCATCAGACTGCTCACCCAGGCGGCGACCAACGCCAAGTCCTTCGAGCCGATGGCGGTGGCCAAAGCGATGGAAGGGCTCAAAGTCAAGAGCCTGAACGGCGAAGTCGAGATGCGCAAGTCCGACCACCAGATACAGCAACCGCAGGTGGTAGCGGCCTGGACCAAGACCGACGGCAAGGACCTCAAGTACGACCTGGAAAAGACCGGTTACGGCTGGAAGACCCTTCAGAAATTCGAGCCGTTCGTTTCCGCTTTGCCGACCTCGTGCCAGATGAAGCGTCCGGGTTGAGCCAACTTCTTTTTCTGATCAAGGAACACACATGCGACTCAAGAACAAGCTCGCCGTCATCACTGCAGCTGCCTCCGGCATGGGCGCCGCCGGATGCGAAGTCTTCGCACGTGAAGGCGCCACCGTTTTCGCAATCGACATCAACAAGAAGAACCTCGACGAAGTAGTGGCGCGTGTCGGAAGAGCGGGTGGCAAAGCCTACGGCATGGTCGCCGACCTGCTCGATCCGGACAACTGCCGAAAGGCAATTGCAGAGGCCGCTG
Organism: Variovorax sp.; assembly: GCA_028292285.1. Classification (GTDB taxonomy): domain Bacteria; phylum Pseudomonadota; class Gammaproteobacteria; order Burkholderiales; family Burkholderiaceae_C; genus Variovorax. The sequence continues at coordinate 27,863 of JAQGMP010000332.1, forward strand.
CGCAGATGGGTGGCATCGACATTCTCTGGAACCACGCAGGCATCCCCGGCCTGCGCGACGTCGAAGACCTCGACCTCGACGGTTATGCAAAGACCATGGACCTCAACATTCGCACCGGGCTGGTCATGTCTGGCGCCGCCATCGCGCACATGCGCAAGCGCGGCGGCGGCGCGATCGTGTTTACCGCGTCGACGGCGGGTCTGGTCGGCGCCTCGGTCAGCCCGGTGTACTCGGCCGCCAAGTTCGGCGTGGTGGGCATGGGCAAGTCGCTTGCATTGCGCTATGCCGAGGAAAAGATCCGGGTCAACGTGGTGTGTCCGGGCCCGATCGAGACGCCGATGTTTCCCGACTTCTTCGATCCCAACGCGAGCAAGGAGGTCGCCCTGGCCGCACAGGCGAAGGTCGTCGCCGCGATTCCATTGGCACGCATGGGCCAGGCCATCGAGGTGGCCAACGCCGCGCTCTGGCTGGCATCCGACGAAGCGTCGTTCGTTACCGGCGCCGCACTGCCTGTCGACGGCGGCTTCACGGCGCGCTGATCTTTTTTTCGTCTTCAACCCCGCAAGGAAAAACACCATGGGAACCATGAACGAACCGGTGCTGCCGGCCTATCTGGACGGCCATCCCAAGCTGCTGCTGATCGACGGCAAGCTGGTGCCCGCCGCATCGGGCAAGACCTTCAAGACCTACAACCCGACCACGGGCAAGGTGCTGGCCGAGGTTG
>JAQGMP010000358.1 GCA_028292285.1 Variovorax sp.
GCGCCTTGAGCGGGATCGACATCCGCGGCACCAGCGACCGCCATGCGCCAGGCCGCCGCGTCGCGGTCTCGGGCATGCACAGCACGGCCGCCGCGCCGACGGCGAAGACGATGGTCATTGCGCCGAACACCCAGAACACCGGATCGCCCGAGAGCTTGACCGCGACACCCGTTACCAGCGCCCCCGCCGCCAGCCCGGCCAAGGGCGAGACGCTGCTGATGAGCGCGCCCAAGCGCTTCTGCGCGACGGGTGCGGCCTCGACCACCGCCGCGCTGAGTGCGCCGCTGGCGACGCCCATCGCAATGCCCTGCACGATGCGCGCGATCAGCAAACCGCCGACACCGCGTGCCGACATGAACAGGCCCATCGCCACCGTCTGGAACACGAGGGCAGCCAGCACCACCGGCCGGCGTCCGATGTGATCGGACAGCGAGCCGGCCACCAGCAGTGAAGCCAGCAGCGCCAACGCATAGATCGCGAATGCGACCGTCAGCATCGAAGCCGAAAAGCCCCACGCATGCTGGAACACGACGAACAGCGGCGACGGCGCAGCGGCGGCGAAGAAAAACGCGAACAACACCGTGGCCAGCAACGGAAACGCGTAGCGCAGCGGCAGTTGCCACGAAGGCGGCGCCATCGTCACGGTGGTGGGCGCAAGGACAGCCAGGCGCTCGGCTTCGATACAGGTGGACATGGTCAAATCTCTTAACGCAAATATGTTTGCTTTAGAAATTGTAGAACCATGCCGCAGCTAATGCAAACATCTTTGCGTTAAAGTATCTGTATGAACACAGTCCAGGCGAGTCCGGCGGGTCAGACGAAGCGCCCCGGCGGTCGCAGTGCGCAGGTGCAGTCCCAGGTGCGCACCGCGCTCGAAGCGCTGGTGGCCGAGCAGGGACGCGACCGCGTGACGGTGCCGGCCGTGGCCGAGCGCGCCGGCGTCAGCGCATCGAGCATCTATCGGCGCTGGGGCGATCTGCAGGGCTTGCTGGCCGAAACCGCGACGCAGCGCCTCGACCCCAACCGGCCGCTGAAAGATACGGGCGAGCTGCGCAAAGACCTGGAAGCCTGGGCGCGCGAGCTCATCACGGCCCTCTCGCGGCCAGGCAACACGTCGCTGATGAAAGCCGCCGCCGCACTCAACGTCGGCAATGACACGGACTGCCTGCGCAACCGCAAGAACGAAGCGTCCGCGCTGGTGTTGCGGGCACGCGCCCGAGGCGAATCGACGCCCGATGCGCAACAGGTCGTCGATCACGTCATCGCGCCGATCGTGTTCCGCCTGCTGTTCGGCGGCGATGCGGTGAAGCCCGGCCTGGCGGCGCAGTTGGTGGACGAGCTGTTGACCATCACGGCACGCTGTTGAGGATGCTGGCGCTGGGCGCGCCCGGCAGGCAGGCCGTCTTTCGGCCCTTCACTGCCCCTTGGCCAACCCGAGCTTTTCGATGATCACCTTCTCGCGCGCGACCGTGTCCTTCGCGAACTGGGTGTACTGCGCCGAACTCTTGTAGTCGGGCAGCATGTCGTACTTGCCCAGCGCGGCGACGTAGCTCGGCTCTTCCATCGCTTGCTTGAAAGCGTCGTGCAGCTTTTTCACGACCTCGGGCGAGGTACCTTTGGGTGCGCCGATGCCGAAGGGTGAGTTCTGCACGATGTCGTAGCCGAGTTCTTTCAGCGTGGGTGCATCGGGGAATTTGGCCAGGCGCTTTTCACCCCAGGTGTTGAGCACGCGCAGCTTGCCGGCCTCGACCAGCGTGGCGAAACCGGTGCTGTCGGCGCCCGCCATCAGCTGGCCGCTTTGCAGCGCCAGCATCAGATCGGCGCTGCCCTTGTACGGAATGTGCTGCAACTCGATGCCGGCCTTTTGCGCGACCAGTTCGGTCGTGAGGTGCGGGCTGGTCAGCGTGCCGGTCGAGCCATAGCTCAGCTTGCCGGGATTGGCCTTGGCATAAGCAACGAAGTCGGCCCAGTTCTTGAACGGGCTGTCGGCCGGCACCACGATGCCGAAGGCATAGCCGGTCACGTTGATGACGTAGCTGATGTCCTTGATCGGGTCCCAGTTGATCTTGGTGGTGTAGCCGAGGCGGAACACGCCCAGCGGGATCTGCGCGATCGTGTAGCCGTCGGCGGCCGCCGTTTGCAGCGCTTGCGCGGGCAGCGTGCCGCCGGCACCGGGCTTGTTGTCGATGATGACGGGCTGGCCGAGGATCTTCGAGGCGTTGTCGGCGAGCGAGCGCATCGTGATGTCGGTCGGGCCGCCCGCGGGGAAGGCGATCACGAGCTTCACGGGCTTGGCCGGGAAAGCCTGCGCCTGTGCAGCCATCGGCATCGCGAGGGCAACCGAGACGACCGAGACAAACGGGATCAGGGCCGCAATGCGTGACAAGGGAAGTGACAGCGAAAAACGGTGATTCATTGCGAGATCCTTTTTTATGGAGCCCGCATTGAGCCGGACGCCTTTCAGCATCGCAATCGGTGAAGTCCCGCGTTGGTCACCTTGGCGTCAGGTTCGGCGTGCTAGCCGATCGAAGCCTTCCAGGACATTCACGGCATTGACGCCCACTTCGGCCACCGCGTAGCCACCTTCGAAGACGAACACCGTCGGCAGGCCGGCGCGCGCCAGGTCTTCGCCGATCGCGAAGTAGTCGTCGCTGCGGAGCGTGAAGCCCGCGACCGGATCGCCCTCGAAGGTGTCGACGCCCAGCGACACGACCAGCGCCCCGGCCTCGACGGCGGCGATGCCGTCGAGCGCACGACGCAACGCCTCGCGCCATTGCACGAAGGTGGTGC
>JAQGMP010000361.1 GCA_028292285.1 Variovorax sp.
CTGAAGATGAGCGTCTTGGTGCGCGGATCGACACGGTTGGCGGTGTAGTGCGCCAGCATGCGCTCGCCCCACTGAAACGGGTCGCCGCTGTCGTGCCGCGACCCATCGAAGAGCTTGCAGAAGAACAGGTCGAAGTCGCGCAGGAAGGCACTCATGCCATACACATCCGACAGCGCGATGCCGAGGTCGCCACGGTATTCGCGGCCCCACATTTCGAAGCCGAACACCTGGCTGTCGCGCAGCCGCGGACCGAGCGCCTGACAGGCCTGCAGGTATTCGTGCGCCATGGTGCCGAGCGGAATGAGGCCGAGCTTCATCGCGAACAGCACGTTGCTCGTGCCGGCGAACTGCGGCGGCGTGCCGGTGGTCTTCGCAGGCACCAGCACCGGGCCCAGCCTGGCAGTCAGGGTGCGCAGCACCTCTTCGTGCCATTCCTTGGAAAAACGGCGGCGCGTACCGTAGTCGGCAATCTTCAGGTCGGCCAACCCTTCGCCCTGCAATTGCCCGATCTTGGTTTCGAGCCTGCGCCGTCCCTCTGCCACATCGGCCTTCGGCTGCGTGTTGCGAAAGTAGACCTCGTTGACGATTGCCAGCACCGGGACCTCGAACAGGATCGTGTGCAGCCACGGCCCCTTGATGCTGATCTCCAGTTCGCCCGACGGCTGGGGAACGATGTCGATGTACTTCTCGTTGAGCTTGAAGAGCCCGAGGAAGTCGACGAAGTCGCTCTTGATGAAGCGCATCGAGCGCAGATAGCCGAGTTCGGCATCGCGAAACTGCAGCGAGCACAACGAGCGCACCTCGTCGCGGATCTCGCCGGCAAAGCGCGCCAGGTCGACGCCCGGGTTGCGGCACTTGAAGCGGTACTCGACCTGCGCCCCCGGAAAGTGATGCAGGACGACTTGCATCATCGTGAACTTGTAGAGGTCGGTGTCCAGCAGGCTTTGAATGATCATGGTGCAGCGCGTTTGTCTCTCGAATGCGTTCGATTATCACTGGGCGCGTCGGCATGTGCCTACGGTCGGTGACCGGGGCGTCCTACCGCTCCGCAGCGACGAGCTTGCGTACATTTTCTCCACGGCAACGGCATGTCGCCGGACCATCCAACGCAAAGGAGAAAGTCATGAACAAAGACACCGTCGAAGGCAACTGGAAGCAGCTCAAGGGCAAGCTGAAGGAACAGTGGGGCAAGCTTACAGACGACGACTTCGACGTGATCGCCGGCAAGCGCGATCAGTTGCTCGGACGCATCCAGGAACGGCACGGCATCAGCCGCGACGAAGCTGAAAAACAAGTCAAGGACTGGGAAGTTCGCGACGGCCGGACGCCGGACGCGCTCTGGTTCGAAAAAGTCTGAATTTTTTTATCAACTCCAAGAGGAAACTCCCATGAAAAAACACCTGCTCATGCTGGCACTCGCATCGTCTTGCTTCGTGATGACGCACGCCAGTGCCATGACGAAGGACGAGTACAACGTCGCCAAGCAAAAGATCGAGTCCGACTACAAGGTTTCGAAGGCTCAGTGCGACACGATGAAGGACAACGCCAAAGACGTGTGCATGAAGGAAGCCAAGGGCACCGAAAACGTCGCCAAGGCGGACCTGGAACAGCAATACAAGCCGAGCGACAGCCACGCTCGCAAGGTCGCAGAAGAAAAGGCCACGATGACCTATGACGTCGCCAAGGAAAAGTGCGACGACCAGAAGGGCGACGCGAAGAGCGCGTGCGTGAACCAGGCCAAGGCCGATCACGACAAGTCCAAGGCCGACATGAAGGCCATGAAGAAGGGTTGACCGATTGCCGTCCTGAATGACGGCACGCCGACAAAAGTCAGTATCAAGCGGCGCCTCGTGCGCCGCTTTTTCTTTGCTGCCTTCTTGCTTCTTTCGTTGCTTCTTTATTGCGCGCCGAGTTCTTCGACAACGCGCCGCAAAGCTTCGGGCAACACCATCGGTCGCCGCGTTGCACGGTCGACATACACATGAACGAAGTGCCCCTGTGCCGCGGCGGTGTCGACGCCCTGCGCGAACAAGGCGATCTCATAGCGCACGCTGGAGCGGCCGGCCTCGGCGACCCGAATGCCCGCTTCCACGGTCTGCGGAAACGCCAGGGGCGCAAAGTAGTTGCACTGCGTCTCCACGACGAAGCCGATGGTCTGGCCCTGATGGATGTCGAGTGCCCCGCGCTCGATCAACACCGCGTTGACCACCGTGTCGAACCAGCCGTAGTACACGACGTTGTTGACGTGACCGTACATGTCGTTGTCGGCCCAGCGCGTGGGGATGGTCCTGAAGGCGCGGTAGCCGCTGCGGTTGTGAGGTTGGGGACGTTCGCTCATGGCGCCGGATTCTGCCAGCGGACCGCTGACCGGGACGTTTTAGAAGGCCCGTTCTAAATTGCTGCGCAGCAGCAAAAAACGCTTGAAAGCCCGGAGCAGCTGCCTATACTTCAACCCATGCTGCACCGCAACATAGGCGGCTCGGCAACGTACCAAGCACCCTTTTTCAACCTACCGGAGATCATCATGGCCCTGACCGCTGACCAACTCATCGCTTCGCAAAAAGCTTCGCTCGAAACCCTGTTCGGCCTGACCACCAGGGCTTTCGAAGGCGTCGAGAAGCTTGTCGAACTGAACGTGACCGCCTCCAAGGCCGCACTGACCGAAGCCGCTGGCACCGCTCAAGCCGTGATGGGCGTCAAGGACGCGCAAGAACTCCTGGCGCTGCAAGCCAGCCTGTTCCAGCCCCTCGCAGAAAAGACCGCTGCTTACAGCCGTCACCTGTACGACATCGCCCAGGGCACCAGCGCCGAATTCACCCGCGCCTTCGAAGCCAAGGCTGCCGAAACGCAAGCCACCATCGTCGGCATGGTCGACAGCGCTTCGAAGAACGCACCGGCCGGTTCGGAAACCGCCGTCGCCATGATGAAGAGCGCCGTCGCCGCCGCCAACAACGCATTCGAATCGGTGCAGAAGGCTGTCAAGCAAGCTTCCGATGTCGCCGAAGCCAACTTCACGGCCGTGTCGACGCAAGCCGTCAACGCTGCCAAGACCGCTACCGCCAAGACCAAGCGTTAATTCACAAGTTGTCTCCTTGGGTCCTCACGGATCCAATTCAGGGCCCTGTTTTCGGACAGGGCCCCTTTTTTTTGTCCGGCCAGCGGCATCCGCCCGAAGCGCCGGTGTCTTCGATAATGCGACCCTCACTATTTGGAGATACGCATGCAGATCGAAGGCAAGGTTTTCATCGTCACCGGCGGCGCGTCGGGTCTGGGCGAAGGCACGGCACGGATGCTGGCAGCCAACGGCGCCAAGGTCGTGATCGCCGACATGCAGGACAAGGGCGAAGCGGTCGCACAAGACATCGGCGGTGTCTTCGTCAAGTGCGATGTGAGCCAGGAGGCCGACGGCCAGGCTGCGGTCGCTGCCGCACTGAAGCTCGGCAAGCTGATGGGCCTCGTCAACTGTGCGGGCATCGCGCCGGCCGAAAAGACCGTGGGCAAGAATGGCCCGCACGCGCTCGCGGTGTTCAGCAAGACCGTGACAGTGAACCTGATCGGCAGCTTTAACATGATTCGCCTCGCTGCCGATGCGATGGCCAAGAACGAACCCGAATCGACCGGCGAGCGCGGCGTGCTGATCTCGACCGCCTCCGTGGCCGCCTACGACGGCCAGATGGGCCAGGCTGCCTACGCTGCATCCAAGGGCGGCGTCGTCGGCATGACGCTGCCGATCGCGCGGGACCTCGCACGCAACGGCATCCGCAACATGACGATCGCACCGGGCATCTTCGGCACGCCGATGCTGTTCGGCATGCCGCAAGACTTGCAGGATGCATTGGCTGCCAGTGTGCCGTTTCCGTCGCGCCTCGGCACGCCGGAAGACTATGCCAAGCTGGCCAAGCACATCATCGAGAACGAGATGCTGAACGGCGAAGTCATTCGCCTCGACGGCGCGATCCGGCTTCCGCCGCGGTGAGCGGCGGCGGGCCGATCGGTGCCGAGCCGCGCGCTAAGCGCCGATGCGGCCCTCGATCGGTTCGGTCGTCCCGGTGCGTTCCAGGCGCTCGTATTGCGAGATGACCTGGGCGCCGAAGAGCACCAGCGTCGCGGCGATCTCGAGGCTCAGCAGCACGACGATGGCCGTCGTCAGCGAGCCGTACACGACATTGACTTGCGACAGCGTCGAGAAGTACCAGACGAGGATGCGGCGCGTCACCTCCCACAGCAACGCCGCCGTGATGCCACCCAGCAGCGCATGGTGCAGCGACAACCGCCCGACTGGCATCACCAGGTAGAGCGAAGTCAGCATGAAGATTTCGCCGCCCAGCCCCAGCAGGTAGAGCAGCACACCCGATACGCCTGAGAGCGACCAGCTGCGGCCGAACAGGTCGACACTGGCCTGCCCGATGAGCTGCAGCGCGCCGGACACCAGCGTGACCAGCAGCAGTCCGACGCACAGGCACAGGATGTAGACGTAGGGCATCACCACCGACAACAGGGCATGGCGCCGGTGGGTCGACTTGCGATGATGAAAAATCACCGCCATCGCCGCCTCTAGCACGGTGAAGGCCAGTGAACTGAAGAAGATCATCGTCACCAGCAGGACCGGTCCGAGCACGTCGCGATGGTCCAGAAAATTCGACAGCTCCAGCACGACGGCCTTCGACTGGCCCGGTAACAGCCATTCGAGATAGCGGCCGATCGTCGAGAGCAACTCGCGCTGATCGATGAAGTGCGACAGCGCGATGACGCTGACGATCAGCAGCGGCACGATCGACAACAGCGCGTAGTAGGCGACCGCGCCTGCCAGCAACA
>JAQGMP010000381.1 GCA_028292285.1 Variovorax sp.
TTTCGGATGAAAGCGAGACGCGCGGCGCCGGCTTGAAGGCATGGCCGTAGATGATTTCGAAGGTCAGCGTGATGCGCCCTTCGTTTTCGGCGGCGCCGTGCAATTCGGTCAGCGCGCCGCCCAGCCGGGTGCGCCAGCCTTTGCCGCGCATCTGCGCAAAGCGCGCCGGGTGCAGGTTGCGCCCCAGCGTGCGAAGTTCGGCCAGCGCCGCCTCGGGCGTGGCCCATGTCAACACGATGCGCTCCATGTCCATCACCGGCTCGGCAAAGCCGGCACCGACCAGCATGTCGCCCCAGTCGTGCATGTCGGTGAACTCGTGCCCGGCCGGCGGCCAGCCGTGGCGCGCATAGAGGGCGCGCAGCTCGTGCCCGGTGTCGGGGCCAAAACACGAAAACATCAAAAACCCGTTGGTGGCGACCGCGCGATGCCATTCGCCGATGAGCGCTTGCGGATCGGCAGCCATGTGCAGCGCCATGTTGGCCCACAGCAAATCGACGCCCGCCTCCGGCAAGCTATCGAAGCGCGCAGCGCCGCCCTGCCAGCGGCGCGCGTTCCACCAGGGCACGGCGAGGGCCGACATGGTGCGGTCGACGAGCGCGCGCTCGTGCTCCACCACGTGCGGCGCCGCCTTGGGGTAGCGCTTCGACACCAACGCGTGGGCCTCGAGACCGCCATGCAAAGGCGACCAGTCGGCCCACGTTGCAGGCTGCGCCTTGATCCACTGCAGCCGGTCTTCCATGCGCCGGCCGATTTCTTCATGCAGCCAGGGCGAACCTTCAGCAGGAACCCATCGCAACCAGCGTGCCGCCGCCGCGGGGTCGATGGTCGGCGGGCGTCGTTCGGGAGCAGTGGACATGGGCCGCCCAGTATATTGAGCGATGTTCAGCCCTCGGGTCGCGGGCCTTTTGCGGCCTCTTTCCTCCCCGTTTTCTTCATGGCTCGCGCACCTGCCGAGCCAGTGCGCGGTATGCCATGCCTGGCCCTCGCGGCGCGTCTGCGATGACTGCGTGGCACGCTTTGCGCCGCCGACACTGCGTTGCCGCACGTGCGCCCTGCCGTTGCCAGCGAGCCTGTCGCAGTGCGGTGACTGCGTGAAACACGCGCCGCCGCTCGATGCCTGCATGGCGGCATGCGCCTACGTCTGGCCGTGGCCGGAATGCATCGCGCTGTTCAAGTTTCGCGGCGACGCCGGCTGGGCCGCCCCGCTCGCGACCTTGATGCGCAGCACGCCGTGGGTCGAGCCGGCGCTCGAAGCCTGTGATCTGGTGCTGCCGATGCCGCTGTCGCGCGAACGGCTGCGCGAGCGCGGCTTCAACCAGGCGTTCGAGCTGGCCCGCCGCTTGGCGCCCCGAAAAAAATGCGACGCGACCCTGCTCCTGCGCACCCGCGAAACGACCGCGCAAAGCGGTTTGACGCGCGCCGAGCGATTGCGCAACCTGCATGGCGCCTTTGCGCTGGAGCCATTGCGCGCTGGCGCCGTGCAAGGCCAACGCATCGTGCTCGTCGACGACGTGATGACGAGCGGTGCCTCGTTGTTCTCGGCGGCGCAGGTGTTGCGAACAGCCGGCGCCGCGCACATCACGGCCGTCGTGCTGGCGCGCACCGATCCGCCGGACTAGACCCCGACGGGACCGACAGCGTCGCCCGTTGCGACAATGCGCGCATGTTCCATATCGTTCTGGTCGAGCCCGAGATTCCGCCCAATACCGGCAACGTCATTCGCCTTGCCGCCAACACCGGCTGCATGCTGCATCTGGTCGAGCCGCTCGGGTTTTCGATGGACGACCGGCTGCTGCGCCGCGCCGGACTGGACTATCACGAGTACGCCGAGGTGCGCCGCCACGCCGACTGGCAACAGTTGCTCGACAGCGAATCGCCGCCGCCCGCCCGCATGTTCGCGCTCACGACGCACGGCAGCCGGCCAGTCTACGAGGTGGCGTTCGCCGACGGCGACTGGCTGGTCTTCGGCTCGGAAACCAAAGGGCTCGACCCGACACTGCGCGAGTCGTTCCCCGAAGCGCAGCGCCTGCGCCTGCCGATGCGCGAAGGCCAGCGCAGCCTGAACCTGTCGAACGCTGTGGCCGTGACTGTGTTCGAAGCCTGGCGCCAGATCGGGTTCAGATAAACCGGATCGCTTTTCGTCTTACTTGTAGCGCCGCACCACCGACTCGGCCACGCACGCCGGCTTCGGCGAGCCTTCGAGTTCGATCGTCGTTTCCCAGGTCATCTGCAAGCCATCGTTGGCAATCGGCTCCGATGTCAGCAGCTTCATGCGGCCGCGCAGCCGGCTGCCCACGGGCACGGGCGCCATGAACCGCACGCGATTCAAACCGTAGTTCACGCCCATGCGCGACTCGGTCACTTCGAACGCCGATTCATAGAACTTCGGCAGCATCGACAGCGTGAGAAAGCCATGCGCGATCGGTCCGCCGAACAGCCCGGCCTTGGCGCGCTCCACATCGACGTGAATCCACTGGTGGTCGCCCGTCGCGTCGGCGAACTGGTTCACCTGCTCCTGCGTGACGGCGATCCAGTCGCTCACGGCGACCTCCTGGCCGACGCAGGCGGCAAGATCCTGAAGGGTCTGGAATGTTTTCATGGCGGCACTCTAGCGCCGCGTCGGCCGGCCCGGCTGTCTGAAGCGTGACAGGGCTTGCCCCGATTGCGCTATGTTCGCGAGATGAGCTCAACCACCGCCACCGATTCGACACCTGTTCCCAAGGCGCCCAACATCTATCTGTTGGCAGCCCATCCGCACTGGCGCGACTCGCGCGTCAATCGCCTTCTGGTACGGGCCGCCCGCGGTGTCGGGAGCGTCGAAGTCAACGACCTCTACGACAGCTATCCCGACTATGCGATCGACGTCGAAGCCGAGCAGGCCAAGCTCGCGCGCGCCGACCTGATCGTGCTGATGCACCCGATCCACTGGTATTCGATGCCGCCGCTGCAAAAGCTCTGGCTCGACGAGGTGCTGAGCTATGGCTGGGCCTACGGCACGGGAGGCACGGCGCTGGCCGGCAAGGATTTGTGGCTGGTCGCGACCACCGGCGGGCCTGAAGAAAGCTACCACCCCCAGAGCTACAACCGCTATTTCTTCGACGCGTTTTTGCCGCCCTACGAGCAAACCAGCGTGCTCTGCGGCATGCGCTTCTTGCCGCCGCTCATCCTGCACGGCGCCCGCAGCGCGACCGACGATGAAATCCATTCGCACGTGCAGACCTTCACCGAGCGGCTGGGCAGCTTTCCGAACTGGCCCGAGATCGACGAACTCGGCGATTGCCCGACCTGCGTGGTGCCGCCGACCGACCGGCCCCGCGACGACGAAGACGCAGCCGCGATGTCGCGTGAATTCGGCAAGATCCTGAGCCGCGGCACCGCCGCCATGTCCGGCGCGGCGGAAAGCGCCTGACCATGGAACACGCACCACTCTGGCTCACCAACAGCCTCATTTACCTGGGCGCCGCCGTGCTGGTGGTGCCGCTTTCCAAAGCGCTCGGCCTGGGCTCGATCATCGGCTACCTGGTCGCCGGCATCGCCATCGGCCCATGGGGTCTCGGGCTGGTGTCGAGCGTTGAAGACGTGCTGCACTTTGCCGAATTCGGCGTCGTGCTGATGCTGTTTCTGGTCGGTCTCGAGCTCGAGCCCAAGCGCCTCTGGAACTTGCGGCGGCCGATCTTCGGCTGGGGCTTTGCGCAGGTTGCGAGCTGCGCTGTCGTGCTGTTCGGCATCGGATGGTTGGTGGGTGCCGAATGGCGTGTCGCCTTAGTGGCCGCACTCGGGCTCGCGCTGTCGTCCACCGCGATCGCCTTGCAGGTTTTCGGCGAACGCAACCTCTTGAAGACCAGCAGCGGCCAGGCCGGCTTTTCGATCCTGCTGTTTCAGGACGTGGCCGCGATTCCGATTCTTGCGCTGCTGCCGTTGCTGGCCGGCGCTGCAGCCGGCGCGCACCAGGTGACGGGCCTCGACCGCCTCTTCGAAGGCTTGAAGATCGTCGGCGTGATCGCCGGCATCGTGTTTGGCGGCCGGCTGGCGTTGCGGCCTTTGCTGCGCTGGATCGCCCGCAGCAACACGCCAGAAATCTTCACCGCCACCGCGTTGTTGCTGGTCGTCGCCATTGCGGCGCTGATGCAGTTCGTCCATCTGTCGATGGCCCTCGGCGCTTTTCTGGCCGGTGTGCTGCTGGCAGAAAGTGAATATCGGCGCGAGCTCGAAACCGACATCGAGCCCTTCAAAGGCCTGCTGCTCGGCCTCTTCTTTATCGCAGTGGGCATGTCGATCAACTTCGGCGTGCTGATCGCGCAGCCGCTGATGATGGCGCTGCTGGTCGTCGGCTTCATGGTCGTCAAGCTGGTGGTGATCTACACGCTCGCCAAGGCAATGGGTATACCGTATCAACAGCGACCCGTGTTCACGTTATTGCTGGCGCAAGGCGGCGAGTTCGCCTTCGTCGTGTTCCAGGCCGCCGGGCCGGATGTGCTGCCGCCGGAAGTCACGTCGCTGCTGATCGGCGCCGTGGCGCTGTCGATGTTGCTGTCGCCGCTGCTGCTGGTGGCGATCGACAAGTGGGTGCTGCCGCGCTACAACGAATACGCGAAGAACGCAGGGCCGAAGATCGACGAAATTTCCGAGCAGCAAGAGCCCAAGGTGTTGATCTTGGGCTTCGGCCGCTACGGCCAGATCGTCGGCCGTCTGCTGTGGTCGCAAGGCCTGCCGCTGACGGTGCTCGACCACGATTCCGACACGGTCGAAGGCCTGCGCGAATTCGGCTTCAGGGTGTTTTATGGCGATGCCACGCGGCTCGACCTGCTGCGCACTGCGGGCGCCGCGACGGCCCGGGTGGTGGTCGTGGCGGTCGACGACATCGAACAGTCGCTCACCATCGTCGACCTGCTGCGCGAAAACTTTCCGCAGGCCCGCATCGTGGCCCGTGCGCGCAACCTCGGGCATCTGTACCAACTGCGTGACCGCGGTGTCGAGCGCATCGAGCGCGAGGTGTTCGAGTCGTCATTGCGCAGCGGACGCGCCACGCTCGAAGGGCTGGGCTGGCCCGCGTACGAAGCACGCGAAACGGCGATGCGATTTCGCGACCGGAACATCAAGCTGATGGACGCGACCTATCCGCATTACAAAGACCGCGCCAAGGTGATCGCGGTGGCCAAGGAAGGTCGTCAGCAGTTCGAAGAGCAGATGACGAAGGAACGCGAAGAGCGGCAAAAACGGTCGGGCGTGGACTGGGGCAAGCTGGAAGCGGAGGAAGAGCAGAGCGTGCCTTGAGAGTTGGGCCGTGCGGCGCCGTTTACGATCGTTCGGTCATGAGGCGACTGCGCGGGAGCCGGTGGGCGGTGCGGCCCACCAGCGAACCCGCCAACTTAAATCGAAGCCGCTTGATCCAGCTTCAGCAACCGCACCGCATTCCCCTTCAAGATCCCCGGCACGACCTCAGGCTTGAACCCCGCACCTTCGAAGTCCTTCAACCACTTGTCCGGCGTGATCAGCGGGTAGTCGCTGGCAAACAAAACGCGGTCTTTCAACAGCGTGTTCGCGTACTGAACCAGCTGCTTCGGAAAATACTTCGGGCTCCAGCCCGACAGGTCGATCCACACGTTGGGCTTGTGCGTCGCCACGCTCAGTGCTTCGTCTTGCCACGGAAAGCTGGGGTGCGCCATCACGATCTGCATGTCAGGGAAGTCGATGGCGACGTCGTCCAGGTGCATCGGGTTGCTGTACTCCAGCCGCAGCCCGCCACCGCAGCGCATGCCAGACCCGATGCCACTGTGGCCGGTATGAAAAACGGCCGGCAAGTTGTATTCGGCGATCACTTCGTACAGCGGCCAGGCCATCTTGTCGTACGGGTGAAAGGCCTGCATCGTCGGGTGGAACTTGAAGCCTTTCACGCCGTAATCTTCGATCAAACGCCGTGCTTCGCGCGCGCCCATTTTTCCCTTGTGCGGATCGATGCTGGCGAAGGCGATCATGATGTCGCTGTTCTTCTGCGCCGCCTCGGCGATCTCTTCGTTCGGGATGCGCCGACGGCCCATGTTGGCCTCGGCGTCGACCATGAACATCACCAGCCCGATCTTGCGTTCACGGTAGTGGTCGATGCTTTCCTGGATGGTCGGCCGCTTGCCCGCCTTGAAGTATTTGTCGGCCGCGCGGTCGTACTCCTCGCCGTAGTTGTCGAACGGGTTCCAGCAACTGATTTCGGCGTGCGTGTGGGTGTCGATGGCGACGAGGTTGGCGTGGTCCATGGCGCGGTCTCCTTTTGTGATCGATGTGAGGGTAAGTCCCAATGTCGAGGTCGACTTTGCGCCTTGAATTGGTTATCTTGCATAACCATAATCGAAGCCAACACGGATTGCAATCATGACTCACCCCGATCTCCAGCTTGAAATCCTCAACGACGTCGCCGTAATCCGCCTCGCACGCGGTGCCAAGCGCAACGCGCTGTCCGACGGCCTCATCCTGGCGCTGCGCGACGCCTTCGAAAGCCTGCCCGACACGGTGCGCGCCGCAGTCATCGATGGCGAAGGTCCGCACTTCTGCGCCGGCCTCGATTTGAGCGAGTTGAAGGAGCGCGATGCCGGACAGGGCATGAAGCATTCGCGCATGTGGCACGCCGCGCTGGAACGCGTGCAATACGGACCGGTTCCGGTGATCGCGGCGCTGCACGGCGCGGTGGTCGGAGGTGGGTTGGAGCTGGCCAGCGCCTGTCACATCCGCGTGGCCGACGCATCGACTTTCTA
>JAQGMP010000383.1 GCA_028292285.1 Variovorax sp.
CCGCAAGGCGCGTGCGACCAACGAACGATTGATGTGTGGATTCACCTGCGTGAAATCGGTCGGCTTGAAAGGCATGGTGACGCCGAACGCCGGCAGCTCGTAGGCCAACGGCGTTCCGCCCTCTTCCAGCAGCTTGACGGTGTCCGGGCCTTTGGCCTGCAGCCACCATTGCACGCCACGGTGCCGGCTCGCGAATGACTTGAGCCGGTCGATGTCCGCAGCCGACAGTGGCTGAAGATGCCGCAGCACCAGCGCGATCACGCCGAGCCCGCCGTCCGGTGCATCGCCACACGCCAGCTCGATCTGCGGACACGTTTCACGCGCCTCCATCGACCCGATCAAGGCGCGCAACGGCATCAGCATGTCGCTCACCTGCTTCGGCAGCACAGGGCAAATTTGCATGTCGGCCAGGTACCGGCTCTTGCGCTCGTGAAAGCCGATGAGCACCGTTCCCTTCTTGACGACGTGGCGCACCGAAAGCCGGGCCCGATAGCGGTAATGCCAAGCCGGCCCTTCGAGCGGACGCAGCATGTTCTCGGGCTTGACCTTGCCCAGGTGCCACAGGTTGTCTTCGAGCGCGCGCTGCTTGACGGCGACCTGGGCGACGGCATCCAGATGCTGCATCTTGCAGCCGCCGCACGCGCCGGTATGCAAGCCGAAATGCGGGCAGCCCGGCCGCACACGCTGCGATGACTCGCGACGAATCGCGGTCACGGTGCCCTGTTCCCAGTTGTTCTTGCGGCGGTGCACGTTGAACTGCACTTCTTCGAACGGCAGGGCGCCTTCGATAAACACCACGATGCCGTCGGCCCGGTGCGCAACGCCCTGGGCTTCGAGGTCGAGCGACTCGACGTTCAACCACTCGGGCTCGGGATAAATCTTCGTCTTTTTTTCTTCGATGGGTTCCGTCATGCCCCGATTGTCTCAGCGCGGCATGCGGGGCCCGACGCGCGGGGCGTTATCGCGCAGGAAGGTAGCGCGCCGGATCGACCGGTTTGCCCTGGCGGCGAATCTCGAAGTGCAGCTTGACGCGGTCAGCGTCGCTGTTGCCCATCTCGGCGATCTTCTGTCCCTTTTGCACCGACTGGTCTTCCTTGACGAGCAAGGTCTGGTTGTGCGCGTAGGCCGTCAGGTAGGTGTTGTTGTGCTTCAGGATGATGAGGTTGCCGTAGCCGCGCAGGCCAGCGCCGGCATACACCACGCGGCCATCGGCTGCGGCGATGACGGGTTCGCCGACCTTGCCGCCGATGTCGAGCCCCTTGTTCTTGGCTTCGTCGAAGCCGGCGATCAGCGAGCCTTGCGCCGGCCAGATCCAGCCGACGTCTTCGTCGCCCGATGCAGCCGCAGCGGGCGCCACGGAGGACGTCGTGACGGGCGGCTTCGCAGGCGCGACCGCAACGCTGCCTTGACCCGCGCCCGACGGCGTTGCGCCGGTTGCAGGCGCCGATCCGCCGAGGCTCGATTGCGGCACCACGGGTCGCGTCACGACACCCGATGAATCGGTGCTTCCGGATGCGCCCGCCACGGCCGTGCCGCCCGGCGGAATCACGCGCAACACCTGGCCGACTTCGATCAGATCGGGGTTGTCGAGGCTGTTCCACTTCGCGATGTCTTGCCAGCGTTGGCCGGTGTCGGTGCCGATGCGACGAATGGTGTCGCCCGGCCGCACAGCGTAGTAGCCCGGCTTGCCGTAGTTCTCGATGCCTGCCAGCGGCTTGCCGTTGGCATCGGTGGTGATGAGCGGGCCGCCCGGCGAGGGCTGCTGTGCCGACGGCGCCGTGCTCATCGTGCCGCGGTCTTCGACCGGTGCGGGTCCGCGCGGCGCGGCACAACCCGCGATCACGAGCGACAAGACCAGCGCAATGCCGGCGACCCAGCTCCGACTTCCAATACCCTGCATGTGTTCTTCCTTAAGCGATGCCGGATTTTAGGGGGACAAAGTTAACCGCCTCCAGAACGCGGCGTTCGATCCCGCGAGCCGTCTTGTCGATGACCACGAGGGCCTGGCCGCCGCCCGCAGATTGCGTCGGCGCAACGATGCGTCCACCTACGGCAAGCTGCGCGATCCATGCCTCGGGCACCGCCTCGCCGCCAGCCGCGGCGATGATCCCGGCGTAAGGCGCGCCCTTGGCATAGCCCACCATGCCGTCGCCGAACAAGAGGTGTACGGTCGCCAGCCTGAAGTGCCGCAGGTTCGTGCGCGCCTTCTCGTGCAGACCGCGAAGGCGCTCGATGCTGTACACCTCGCTCGCGACATGGCTCAACACCGTCGCCTGGTAACCGCAGCCGGTGCCGATTTCAAGCACGCGGCCCAGCTTGTCGTTGGGCTTGCCGACGAGCGCCGGCGCCCCGAGCAGCAATTCGATCATTCGCGCCACGACGTTGGGCTTCGAAATGGTCTGCCCCAATCCGATCGGCAAACTCGTGTCTTCGTACGCCTGATTGACCAGCGCGCTGTCGACGAAGCGATGCCGCTCCACCGCACCCATGGCGCGCAATACCCGCGCATCGGCAATGCCCTGCGCCGCGAGCCGTTGCACCATGCGCGCCCTGATGGCATCGGAAGCCATCGACGGCGTGGTGACGACCGTCGGCCTCGACGGCGCGGCCGGCAAGCGCCCGCCCGTGGCGGCAGCGGCCGTGGGGGTGAGCCGCACCGGAAAACTCGGACGCTGCGTGGCCACGTGTGCGTTCAGGCGTCCGCTGCGCTCAGGCGCGACACGGCCTCGCGCCAGCCACCCAGTTCGGCGTGGTCGGTCAGGTCGATCTGCAACGGCGTGAGCGACACGTGCCCTGCCGCGGTCGCATGGAAGTCGGTGCCCTCGCCGCTGTCTTTGGCGCCGCCGGCACCGGCGATCCAGTACATCGTCTCGCCACGCGGGCTGTCTTGCGTGATGACTTTTTCGGCCGCATGGCGCCGGCCCAGCCGGCACACCTTCAACGGCTTGAGTTCATCGAGCGGCTTGTTCGGGATGTTGACGTTAAGCAAGAACGCGCCACCATCGAGCATGCGTTCGCGCTCGATGCGTTGCACCAGCAAGCGCGCGATTTGCGCGGCGGCATCGATATGCGCCCAACCTTTTTCGATCTGCGAGAACGCGATCGCGGGAATGCCGAAAAGATAGGCCTCCATCGCTGCGCCGACAGTGCCTGAATAGATCGTGTCGTCGCCCATGTTGGCGCCGTTGTTGATGCCCGACACCACGAGATCGGGCTTGTAGTCGAGCAGCCCCTTGAGCGCGATGTGCACGCAGTCGGCCGGCGTGCCGGTAACGTAGCGAAATCCGTTATGGGCCTCGCGCACGTAGAGCGGCGCCGCGAGCGTGAGGGCGTTCGACTTGGCGCTGTTGTTGTGTTCGGGTGCGACGACTTCGACATCGGCGATGTCTTTGAGCGCGGCGTGCAATGCAACGATGCCGGGCGCCTGAAAGCCGTCGTCGTTGGAAATGAGTATTTTCATGACGTCGGAGAGTGCGCTCGATTGTAGGTGGCGGATCGCGTCACGGCAGGGACAACGACCCTCCGGCGTGCCGCCTATCATCGCCCGCACTTGCTTCGCCAACCCGCGACCACAGCCACCCACCCCGGACCCCAGGAGACACAACATGCATGCATGGCTTTGCGAAAACCCCATCGGCGTCGATGCGCTGACATGGAAAGAACTGCCGACGCCACAGCCAGGCCCCGGCCAGGTGCTCATCGAGATCAAGGCCGCCAGCCTGAACTTCCCTGACCTGCTGATCGTTCAAAACAAATATCAGATCAAGCCGCCGCTGCCGTTCGTACCCGGCTCCGAATACGCGGGCATCGTTCAAGCCGTCGGCGAAGGCGTCACGCATCTGAAAGTCGGGCAAAACGTGGCGTGCCTGTCTGGCACCGGCGGCTTCGGCACGCACACTTTGGCGCCGGCCGCGCTGTGCATGCCATTGCCGGACGGCTTCGGCTATGTGGACGCGGCCGCATTCATCATGATTTATGCCACCTCGTGGCACGCGTTGATCGACCGCGCGCAATTGAAGGCGGGCGAAACGGTATTGGTGCTCGGCGCTGCGGGCGGTGTCGGGACCGCGGCGATTCAAATCGCCAAAGCGGCTGGCGCCAAAGTGATTGCCGCTGCTTCTACCGACGAAAAATGCGAACTGTGCAAATCGATCGGGGCCGATGCGACGATCAACTACACGACGCACGCATTGCCTGGAGGATTTCGCGATGCCGTCAAAGCCGCCACAGACGGCAAAGGTCCCGACGTTATTTATGACCCGGTCGGAGGCGATTTCGCCGAACCCGCATTTCGATCGATCGCGTGGCGCGGCCGCTATCTGGTGGTCGGCTTCGCATCGGGCCCGATCCCTTCGTTGCCATTGAATTTGATGCTGCTCAAAGGCGCGTCATTGGTCGGCGTGTTCTGGGGCGATTTCGCCAAACGGGAGCCGAAAGCCAATGCGCAGATGATGGCCGAATTGGCGCTATGGTATGGCGCTGGCAAGATCAAGCCGGTGATCGACAGCACGATGCCGATGTCGGACCTCAAGGACGCTTACGCGCACATGGGCTCGCGAGGTGTCAAAGGCAAGCTGGTGATGGTCAACTGAGGCATATGGCGCCTTGAGGTGCCACGCATACGGCGCCGCCGCTGTGGGAATGGAATGCGCCCTTATCGCTGTATCGACGGCCCAAACCGGCCGCTCGCAAAAAAGCCCGCTGACGCGGGCTTTTTTTATTGCTCACCAGATGCGAAAGCGGCGCCTCAGATCTCGAAATCCGTAAGCGGTTTGCCGGCGGCCAGCGCTTCGGTCACCCACCGTGGCTTGCGACCTCGGCCGCCCGACCAGGTTTCGCCAGCCGGTCCGCGGTATTTGGGAATGCCTTTGGCAGCCGGCGCTGCACCAACGCGTTTGGCAGGACCACGGCCAGTCAGCTTCAGGTCAGAGGCGGAGATGCCGTATTCGGCAATCTTCTTGCGGAGTTCATCGACGACGCCCGCCCGTTCGTGATTTCGCAGTTCTTCGGCTTGCTTGCGCAATTGAGCGATCTGCTCGTCGTGCTTCTTGATCTGGGAATTGATATCGGCGAGGGTGGAAGCCATCGGGAGATTCCTTGGGTTGAACGAGTTAAGGATAAAAATTCTAATTCAATTTGCAATTGCACAATCGATCGACAATAAAAAAAGCGCGCCGGTCGCAGGGACCGGCGCGCATTCACATTTTTCGCAATAAATCTGGGGTGGCTGATGGGACTCGAACCCACGACGACCAGAATCACAATCTGGGACTCTACCAGCTGAGCTACAGCCACCGAAGAGCCGGCAATTGTAGCGTCAAAAAGCTAGCGAATCGCGGGCAGAACCGAATCCTCGGGCTTCTTTGCAAGGATCTCGGCTTTGAACCTTTGCTTAAGCATCTCGTAGTAAGCGGTGCTTTCGGCACTGGCCACCGCCTGCGCGATTTGCCCGGCCTCCTGCTGTGCGGCTTCTGCCGTCGGGGCCGCGCGGGGGATGCTCTTCAGCACGTTCACCACGGCATATCCCTCGGCGCCCAGATCGACACCGAGCAGCGCCGGCAGTTTGGCCGTATCGGCACGGAGCGCAGCTTCGACGACGGGAATCGGCTGCGATTGCAGGTCGAGCCGCGATACCGTAATCGGCGTGCCGAAAGCGGCAGTCTTGGCGTCGGCCTCCCACGCCTTCAGCTTGGCGGCGCCATCCGCTTTGGCCAGCGCCGAGGCCCGCTCGGCGACCAGCCGCGCGCGGACCTTCTCCTTGACCTCGCCGAAAGGCAACGTGCGCGCCGCCGCGTACTGGGTGACGCGGCCTGCCGCAAGCTGGTTGGCGCCGACCTCGATGGCGTCGGTGTTGTGCTTGCGCTCCAGCGAATCCGGAGCGAACAGCGCCGTCAGAAAATTACGGCTCGCCAGCACGCCCGTCCCGCCGGGCACCGGCGTGCGCGCCACGTCGGCCGACTTGAGAATGGGAAGCTTGAACTTGTCTGCCGCCGCCTTCAGGCTGTCCGGTTGCTGATAGACAAGGTCCTTGAATGCATCTGCAGCCTTCGCGAACTCGACCGTGGCCTGCTGGGTGCGCAGGTCGCTTTCGATGCCGGCGCGGGCCTGCTCGAAAGGCGGCACCGACGAGGGCTTGATGTCGGTCAGCTTGATGATGTGATAGCCAAACTGTGTTTCGACCACGTCGCTGATGTCGTTCTTCTTGAGCGCGAACATCGCATCTTCGAAAGGTTTGACCATCGCGCCGCGCGTCACGAAATCGAGATCACCGCCCTTCTCTGCGGAACCGGGATCCTGCGAGTTCTTGCGAGCGACATCGGCAAAGGTGTTCGGTGCCTTGCGGACTTCGGCAAGCAGTTGCTCCGCCTTGGTCTTCGCCTTTTCGCGCTCGGCCGCCGGCGCGGTCGCGGGCGCGGTGATCAGGATGTGGCTCGCGCGGCGTTCTTCCTTGGTACCGAGCTGATCCTTGTTCTGCTCGTAGTAGCTCTTCACGTCGGCTTCGTTGAGCGCGATGTTCTTTTTGGCCGCTTCCATGTCGAGCACGACGTACTCGATGCTCGCCTGCTCGGGCCGCTGGAACTGCGCTGCGTGCTGGTCGTAGTAAGCCTGCAAATCTGCATCGCTCACCGTCACTTTGGACGTGAAGTCGGCCGGATTGAAACGTGCCACCTGGACTTCACGCTTGTCATAGAAGGCATTCAGCGCGGCATCCGCCTGGCCGCGCGTCGCGAAGGCCGTACCCGACACGCCCAGCAGCACTTGCTGCGTGGCGAGGTCGGAGCGCACCGCAGCCTCGTACTGCTCGGGCGTGCGGCCCGTGGCGCGCATGAACTGCGCACGATCGAACTTGCCGTCGGCACCGCGGAACGAAGCCAGGCCCGTGTCTTCGGCGAAGAGGCGCGACAGGCGCTCTTCCGACACGGTCATGTTGCTCTTGGCAGCGGCGGTTGCGAGCACGCGGTCCCGCACCATGCGTTCGAGCGTCGCGTAGCGCGCGGCGCCGGAGTCGAGCAATGCGGCGTCGATGCTCGGGTTCTGCTGCCGGATGCGGTCGATCTCGTTGCGGTGTTCCTGGTCCCACTCGGGTTGCGTGATGGCCAGGCCATCGACCGTGGCGACCTTCTCGCCCTGCCCGTTGCCCTGGTAGCGCTCCACGCCGAACAACACGAACGACGGGATGATCAACAAGAACAAGAACACCATCACGAACTTGTTGTACTTGCGGAAGAAATCAAACATTGAAAACTCTCTTTGACGACTGCGGATGCCGGTCGACTCTGCAATAAAAAAGGCGAACAACCTGTTCGCCTTTGCATCGGATGGTGGTGGGTGCTGAGGGGCTCGAACCCCCGACCTACGCCTTGTAAGGGCGCCGCTCTACCAGCTGAGCTAAGCACCCCACCGGAAACGATGTCTCAGTTCAACGCGTCTTTCAACGCCTTGCCGGGACGGAACTTCGGAATCTTGGCGGCCTTGATTTTAATCGCGTCGCCGGTGCGCGGATTGCGGCCGGTGCGCGCTGCACGTTTACCGACAGCGAAAGTGCCGAAACCGACGAGCGACACGGAGCCGCCCTTCTTGAGCGTGGTGCGAATGGCGCCGATGGTGGATTCGAGCGCGCGGGTAGCGGCTGCTTTGGAAATATCGGCGTTCTTCGCGATGTGCTCAATCAGTTCGGTCTTGTTCACAAGGGCCCCTTGTCGGTCGGTGTTGAAAGTTGATCGGGTGTCGTCAGCGGCGCAGCCATCCTCATGGCGGCAGAGATGCCGTTTCGTTAGGGAAAGAAGGATGGCGTTCTGACGGGTCGGCAGCGCACTGCCGAGAGGGATTACAACCACTGGCCTACGGGGTGTCAAGACGACACGTAGCCGCATGGCCCGCTGGGGACCGCGATTTTAGGGGCGTTTTCGCGAACTGCTTTCAAGTCCTTTTGAACTGCTGCCTCAAAGCGCCTCGGCGATCGCTTTTCCCACATCGGACGTGCCCGCGTCGCCGCCGATATCCGCCGTGCGCGGCGCACCGCTTTTCGGTGCAAGCACTTTCTCGAAGGCCGCCAGGATCGCGTCGTGCGCGTTCTTGTGCCCGAGGAACTCGAGCATCATCGCGCCGCACCATATCTGCCCGATGGGGTTGGCGATCCCCTTGCCCGCGATGTCGGGGGCCGAGCCATGCACCGGCTCGAAAAGCGATGGCGTGGTGCGTTCGGGGTTGAGGTTGGCGCTCGGTGCGATGCCGATGGTGCCGGTGCATGCCGGTCCCAGGTCCGACAGGATGTCGCCGAACAGATTGCTCGCGACCACCACGTCGAAGAAGTCGGGACGCTGCACGAAATGCGCGGTCAGGATGTCGATATGAAACTTGTCGAGCGTCACGCCGGGATAGTTCTTCGCCATTTCTGCCACGCGCTCGTCCCAGTAAGGCATCGTGATCGAAATGCCGTTCGACTTGGTCGCGCTGGTCAGGTGCTTCTTGGGACGCGACTGGGCCAGTTCGAAAGCGAACTTGAGCACACGGTCGACGCCGATGCGTGACATCACCGTCTCTTGCACCACGATCTCGCGCTGCGTGCCTTCGTACATGCGCCCGCCGATGCTCGAGTACTCGCCTTCGGTGTTCTCGCGCACGATGTACATGTCGATTTCTCCGGGCAGGCGTGGCGAGCCGTCGCGCCGCACGACCGGCGCGATGATGCCCGGCATCAGCCGCGCGGGGCGCAGGTTGATGTACTGATCGAACTCGCGCCGGAACAGCAACAGCGAGCCCCACAGCGACACATGGTCGGCGATTTTTTGCGGCCAGCCGACGGCGCCGAAATAAATGGCGTCATGCCCGCCGATCTGCTTTTTCCAGTCGTCCGGCAGCATCTTTCCGTGCTTCTCGAAGTAGTCCCAGCTCGAAAAATCGAAATGGTCGAACTTGAGGTCGATGCCGAACTTGCGCGCTGCCGCATCGAGCACGCGCAAGCCTTCGGGCATCGTTTCCTTGCCGATGCCGTCGCCGGCAATGACTGCAATTCTGTGGCTGGTCATGGTCTCTGTCCTTATGGGTTGCTTATGGTTTGTTCAGGGATGAAAAGAATTCGAGCGCCTCGGCGAGCACCGCATCGGGCGCTTCTTCGGGAACGTAATGGCCGCACGGCACGGGATGGCCCGACACCTCGGCGGCGCGCTCGCGCCAGAGCGCCAGCACGTCGAAGCATTTGCCGACCGCGCCATGTTCGCCCCACAGCACGCGCAGCGGGCACGCGAGCTTGCGGCCGGCCGCGATGTCTTCGCGATCGTGCACGAGGTCGATCGTGGCCGACGCGCGGTAGTCCGCGCAAATCGACTCGGCGGTGCGATCGATGGCAATGCAGCGCTCGTATTCGGCCATGGCCTCGGGCGCAAAAGGCGCGAGCCCGGCGTGCCGTCCGCCCATCACGCTGCGCAGATAGCGCACCGGGTCGGATGCGATAAGCGCTTCAGGCAACGGCGGTGGCTGAATCAAAAAGAACCAGTGCCAATAGGCGCGCGCGAACGCTTCGGACGTGTTCTCGTACATCGACAGCGTGGGTGCGATGTCGAGCAGCAGCATCCGGTCGACCGCATCGACATGGTCGGCGGCAAGCCGGTGCGCAACACGTGCGCCGCGGTCGTGCGCCAGCACGCCGAAGCGCGCAAAGCCGTGGTGCGCCATGACGGCCAGCGCATCGCGCGCCATCTCGCGCTTGCTGTAGGCGGCGTGGCCAGCGTCGTCGACCGCTCGCCCTGAATCGCCGTAGCCACGCAGGTCCATGGCGACGACGGTGAAGCGCTCGGCCAGGACAGGCGCCACGCGATGCCAGATGGCGTGCGTTTGCGGATGACCATGCAGCAGGAGCAAAGGCGCGCCGTGGCCGCCGATACGGCCATGCAGCGTGATGCCGTCTCGCTGAACATCGAAAGAAGTGAATGCGCTGAACACGGGCAGATTGTGCGTTGCACCGCCCTCGCGTTCAAGCAACAATCAGTCAATTCATACTTTCCAAAACGGCAGGAATAAAACGCGATGGAACGTGCCGACCTCGAGCTCGTGACCCGCATCCGCGAGCACGGCAGCCTGACCGGAGCGGCGCAGGCGCTCGAGGTTTCACCGTCGGTGGTGACAAAGCGGCTGGGCGCACTCGAAGCCAGCCTCGGCCAGCGGCTGTTCGACCGCACCAC
>JAQGMP010000417.1 GCA_028292285.1 Variovorax sp.
GCGCACGGCCAGAAGATCGCGGTGATCGAGAACGAATTCGGTGAAGAGAACATCGACAGCGACATCCTCGTGACCGAGTCGAAGGAGCAGATCATCCAGATGAGCAACGGCTGCGTCTGCTGCACCATCCGCGAAGACCTGCGCGAAGCCTTGCAACTGCTGGCCGCCAAGAAGCGCCAGGGTTTGCTCGATTTCGACCGCGTGGTCATCGAGACCACCGGCCTGGCCGATCCGGGCCCGGTGGCGCAGACCTTTTTCATGGACGACGAAATCGCCGAGAGTTATTTGCTCGACTCGATCCTGACGCTCGTCGACGCCAAGCACGCGCCGCAGCAACTGAACGACCGCCAGGAAGCGCGCCGGCAGGTCGGTTTTGCCGACCAGATCTTCATCAGCAAGAGCGAACTGGTGTCGGCCGAAGAAACCGAGGCGCTGATCCATCGGCTGAAGCACATGAACCCGCGCGCGCCGCAGCAAAAAGTGCATTTCGGCGAAGTGCCGCTGGCCAGCGTGTTCGATCTGCGCGGCTTCAATCTCAACTCCAAGCTCGACATCGACCCGGACTTCCTGAAAGAGGAAGACGACGCGCATGCGGGGCACGATCACTCACATGGCGATTCGCATGCGCATGCCGAGGGCGAGCATTGCGATCACCCGTCGCATGCGAACGAAGGCCATGGCCACCATCACCACCATGACGACGATGTCAAAAGCTTCGTCTACCGGGCCGATCGCGCGTTCGATGCCGCCAAGCTCGAAGATTTTCTGGGTGCCATCGTCAATATCTACGGCCCGCGCATGCTGCGCTACAAGGGCGTGCTGAGCATGAAGGGCACCGACCGCAAGGTGATCTTTCAGGGCGTGCACCAGTTGATGGGCAGCGACCTCGGCCCCGAATGGGGCAAGGACGAGGCGCGCCAGAGCCGCATGGTGTTCATCGGCATCGAACTTCCGCGCGAAATTCTCGAACAGGGCCTCGATCAGTGTCTCGTTTAGCGCGAGCGTTGTTTTCGGCGCATTGACTTTCGGCTTCTCTATATACAATCGCGCGCCTGTTCCGGCAGCGTGCCTTGTCCCTTTGGGGCCGACGTATGGCTTTCGGCACAGGAGAGCGCGCGTTTTTGGCAGGTTTTCAGAGGTATAACCCCTGAGCCGCCACGGGCGAGCACCCATGACAGACATGGGAGGAGACCCCTGTGAAAGCGCGTTCCAGTTCGTCCAAGGAGCCAGCCACCGTGAAGAAACCTGTCGTTCAGGCCAAGTCTGCTTCCAAAGCCGCCGTCACCCGGGCACCGGCTTCCAAGCCGGCTGCGTCTGCGACAAAAAAAGTTTCGGCGACGGCTCATGCGCCGGTCAAAAAAGCTGCTGTCTCCGCCAAGTCCGACAAGTCCGCCAAACCGGCCAACGCCGCCGCGGCCTCTTCCGGACCTTCCTCCAAGTCTCCTTCCAAATCGGTGGGCCGGCCCGCCGACTCATCTTCTCCTGCGATCCCCATGAAAAAAACGGCAGCTGCCTCCCTCCCCACCACGCCGACCCCGGTGATGCCGATCACCACCATCGCCGCCACGCCCGTGCCCGCGCGCGGGGGCCGCGTGTCGCGGCTGTCCCAACTGACCGTGCCGTCGATGCCGCAATCGATCGCTTCGACGGCCGCCAAGTCGAGCTTCTCGCAGATCGTGTCGACGGCCCTGGTGCCGCCGCCGCCCGTCGCCGTCAAGAAAGACCCGAAGCTGCTGAACAACTGGAAAACCAAGACGGCCGAACAGTTGAGCGATGCCGAAGTCATCGCCATGCCCGACTCGGAATACATGAACGACAAGCAGATGGCGTTCTTTCGCCTGAAGCTGCAGGAACTCAAGCGCGGCATTCTTGAAAATGCAGGTGAAACCACCGAGCATCTGCGCGAAGACACCGTGGTCGTGCCCGATCCGGCCGACCGCGCCACCATCGAAGAAGAACACGCTCTCGAGTTGCGCACGCGCGACCGCGAACGCAAGCTGCTGAAGAAAATCGAGCAGTCGATCCAGCGCATCGACGCCGGCGATTACGGCTACTGCGACGAAACCGGCGAACCGATCGGCGTCGGCCGGCTGCTGGCCCGTCCGACCGCCACGCTGTCGCTCGAAGCGCAGCAGCGCCGCGAACTCAAGCAGAAGATGTTCGGCGACTAGGCCGCACCGACCGACACCACCTACCCTCCATCACGCGCACCCATGGCCAAGGAAGAACCCGGTCGACTTTTGTCAAAGGTGGCCAAGTTCGTCCGCAATCCGCTGAAGGACTGGTCGGAGCTCGACGCGCAGGATTCGGCAGCACCCGACAACGGCTACAGCCGCGAGATGCTGAAGGAAATGATCGAGCGGCGGCAGCGCAACGACTTCGTGCGCCGCCGCGAGTTCGACATGCTGCGCAAGCTCCGTCGCCGCGAGGCGGCCGGCGGGCACGACGAAGGCGGCACGCCGTCGCAGTTCAATGTCAGCAGCACCTCCGGCAAGACCGAGGGCCGCGCGCTCACGCTCAAGAAGATCGACGAGATCGAAGAGCAGATGTCGCAGCAGTGGTGGAAGAGCCGGGGGCCGACCGCAGACAGCGCGGTGGCGCTGCCCGTTCCCGGCCCTGGCCCCGAAGTGCCGGCCGACATGGCCGGAGAGCACGTGCGCGCCTATGCCGACACCCTTCCCGGCGTGGCGCCGCCCGAAGGCGCGACGGCTGACGCCGGTGCGGCCGGCGGCCCGAGCGGTCCCGGTGATCTGCACGCAGGCCGACAGGTCTATGAAAGCGGCATCGAAGAGGCCGCCATCCGCTTTGCACAAGGCGATGACGCCGGTGCCGAGGCCATCCTGCTGCAGACCGTGGCGCCCGACAGCGCGCAGGCCGAGCACAACGAGAGCTGGCTCGCGCTGTTCGATCTCTACCGCGCGACAGGCGACTCCGAAAAATTCGTCGCCACCAGCCTGCGCTACGCCCAGCGCGTCAAGCGCCAGGCGCCGGATTGGGTTTCGCTGCGCGCCCTCGCGCGCGATCTGCAGGTGGCGGCCAGCGTCGCGCACGATTCGGCTGAAGCCGACCGGCCTTCCGGTGCGGCCGACTGGTTCAGCCCCGCTGTTTTGACGCGCGCCTCGCTCGGCGACCTGACCCGCGCACTTGCCGCCGCAACAGGGCCGAAGTGGACGCTCGACTGGCGAGCGCTCCGCAACATCGACGAGGAAGCGGCGGCGCCGTTGAAAGCGTTGCTGGCGCATTGGGCCGATTCGGCCGTGCAGATCCAGTTCGTCGGCATGGGCCATCTGACGGCGGTGCTGGAACAGGCCACGCCTTCGAACGAACGCACCGTCGAGGCCATCTGGTGGCAGCTGCGCATGGAGGCGCTGCGCGTCATGCACGCGGCCGACGACTTCGAACTGGTTGCGCTCAACTACTGCATCACCTACGAAGTGTCGCCGCCGCCCTGGGTCGACCCGAAGGGCGAGTTCGCGGCGGTCGAAGCCACCGAAGCGTCCAGGCCACAAAAGCCTGCCGCACCGACCTTCACGCTGGCCAGCATGAGCGACGAATTGCCGGTCGACATCGCACCGCGCCTGCCGTCGCTCATCGGGGAACTGACCGGCGATTCGTTGTCGGTCTGGCAACGGCTCGACGCCGAACTGGCCGACGCCGTCGCGCCGACGATCTCGTGCGCGGCGCTCGTCCGCATCGATTTTGCCGCGGCCGGCACGCTGTTGAACTGGGTGACGGCGCGCGACGCGCGCGGCCAGCGAGTGCAGTTCGTCGACGCGCACCGGCTCGTCATGGCGTTTTTCGGCGTCATCGGCATCGCCGATCACGCTGCGGTTTCGCCGCGCCAGCACTGAAATCCGTTTCTGCCGGCCGGGGTTGAAAAACCCCTGTTTCGTCCTATCTTCCTTCGATGGAACAGTTTCACGGCACCACCATCGTCAGCGTGCGCCGCAAGACCCCCGCCGGCGATCAGGTTGCGATCGGCGGCGACGGGCAGGTCACGCTGGGCAATATCGTCATCAAGGGCACGGCGCGCAAAGTGCGGCGGCTCTATCACGGCAAGGTGATCGCCGGGTTCGCCGGCGCCACGGCCGATGCTTTCACGCTCTTCGAGCGCTTCGAGGCCAAGCTTGAAAAGCACCAGGGCAACCTGACCCGCGCCGCCGTCGAACTCACCAAAGACTGGCGCACCGATCGCGTGCTGCGCAAACTCGAAGCCATGCTGGCGGTGGCCGATGCCACCACCTCGCTCATCATCACCGGCAACGGCGACGTGCTCGAACCCGAAAGCGGGGTGATCGCGATCGGTTCGGGCGGCCCGTATGCGCAGTCGGCGGCCAAGGCACTGCTCGACAACACCGATCTCACGGCAGAGCAGATCGTCAAGAAATCGCTGGAGATCGCCGGCGAACTCTGCATTTACACGAACATGAACCACACGGTCGAGACGCTCTGAGCCGGGCACAGACAAGACACCACACACACGCCATGTCCATGACGCCCCAGGAAATCGTTTCCGAACTCGACAACCACATCGTGGGCCAGCCGCAAGCCAAGCGCGCCGTCGCCATCGCGCTGCGCAATCGCTGGCGCCGGCAACAGGTCGACGACGCCCTGCGCTCCGAAATCACGCCCAAGAACATCCTGATGATCGGCCCGACGGGCGTCGGCAAGACCGAGATCGCCCGGCGCCTCGCGCGCCTGGCCGACGCGCCATTCATCAAGGTCGAAGCCACCAAGTTCACCGAGGTCGGCTACGTCGGAAAGGACGTCGACTCGATCATTCGCGACCTGGCCGAGATCGCCGTCAAGCAGACCCGCGAGAGCGAAAGCGCCAAGGTGCGCATGCGCGCCGAAGACGCGGCCGAAGATCGCATCCTCGACGTGTTGCTGCCGCCGGCGCGCACCGCCGATGGCGTGGCGCCCGATACCTCGAATGCCACGCGCCAGGCCTTCCGCAAGAAGCTGCGCGAGCACGCGCTCGACGACAAGGACATCGAACTCGACTTGGCCGAAACGAGGGCGCCGCTCGAAATCATGGGCCCGGCCGGCATGGAAGAAATGACCGAGCAGCTCAAGGGCATGTTCGGCCAAATGGGGCAGACCAAGCGCAAGACACGCAAGCTGAAAATCGCCGAAGCGATGCGCTTGCTGATCGACGAAGAGGCCGCGAAGCTGGTCAACGAGGACGACATTCGCGCGCAGGCGATCACCAACGCCGAGCAGAACGGTATCGTCTTCATCGACGAGATCGACAAGGTGGCCACGCGCAGCGAAGCGCAGGGCACCGATGTGTCGCGCCAAGGCGTGCAGCGCGACTTGCTGCCGTTGGTCGAAGGCACGGCGGTGAGCACCAAGTACGGCGTGATTCGCACCGACCACATCCTCTTCATCGCGAGCGGCGCTTTCCATCTCAGCAAGCCCAGCGACCTGATTCCGGAATTGCAGGGGCGCTTTCCGATTCGCGTCGAACTGCAGTCGCTGTCGATCGCGGATTTCGAAAGCATCCTCACGCAGACGCGCGCGTCGCTGGTCAAGCAATACCAGGCGCTGCTCGCGACCGAGGGCGTGACGCTGGAGTTCACGTCCGGTGGAATCCAGCGTCTGGCGAGCATTGCGTTCGAGGTCAACGAGCGCACCGAGAACATCGGCGCGCGCCGTTTGTCGACGGTGATGGAGCGTCTGCTCGACGAGGTCAGCTTCGATGCGACCAAGCTCGAAGGCCAGTCGATTCACATCGACGCCGCCTATGTCGACGCCCGACTTGCGGCATTAAGTCACGACGAAGACCTTTCGCGTTTCATTCTCTGATTTGAAGGCGTCGCAACGGCGCTTCACGCATCACATGCAGTGCGTGAGCTAAGTGCTTCATTTGCAACGATTTTCAGTACTTTGACTGTTCAAAAGTACAGCTAAGTCGTTGATTCCATTACAAAATTCTCCGCAAGCGCCTTCTTGCGCGGGTGTTCCTTCCTGATAAAGTGGAGAAAAGTGCATATAAGTGGGAGAAAGTGTCACCTGACATCCGTACCGGGTGTCGGAGATGTCCCACAACCAAGGTTTTTTTCTCGTGTTTCAAGGCGCTTCATCGCTCAGTCTGGATGCCAAAGGGAGGCTCTCGGTGCCGACCCGGCATCGTGACGTCCTGAGCGCGACGGCGGCCGGCCACCTCACGATCACCAAGCATCCGCACGGTTGCCTCATGGTGTTTCCCCGCCCGGAGTGGGAAAAATTTCGCGAGCGCATCGCCGCGCTGCCGATGTCGGCGCAGTGGTGGAAGCGGATCTTCCTCGGCAACGCGATGGACGTCGAAATGGACGGCACCGGCCGCGTGCTGGTGTCGCCTGAACTGCGCACCGCGACCGGCATCACGCGCGATGCATTGCTGCTCGGCATGGGCAACCATTTCGAGCTCTGGGACAAGGCGACGTACGACGCCAAGGAAGCCGAGGCCACGCAGGGCGACATGCCCGACGTGTTCCAGGACTTTTCGTTCTGAGGCCGGCAGTGGACCAGCCATGGACCCATACCACCGTCCTGTTGAAAGAAGCGTCCGATGCGCTTTTTGCCGACACGACATCGCCCGCGCACGGCACCTACGTCGATGCGACGTTCGGGCGCGGCGGACATGCCCGGGCCATTCTGGCCCGGCTGGCGCCGGAAGGCAGGCTGATTGCATTCGACAAGGATGCGGAAGCGGTGGCCGAAGCAGCGCGCATCACCGATGCGCGTTTTTCTATCCGGCACCAAGGTTTCAAAGACCTGCGCGAGCTGCCTGCGGGCAGCGTCGCGGGCCTGCTGCTCGACCTCGGCGTCAGCTCGCCGCAGATCGACAACCCGGCGCGCGGTTTCTCCTTTCGGTTCGATGGTCCGCTCGACATGCGCATGGACACCACGCGCGGCGAGAGCGTGTCCGACTGGCTGGCAACGGCCGATATTCAGCAGATTGCAGAGGTGATTCGTGACTATGGCGAAGAACGGTTTGCTGTTCAGATTGCAAAGGCGATTGATGCTCGCCGACAAGAACGGGGCCCAATTTCAACCACCACCGAGCTGGCCGAGCTCGTGGCTGGCACGGTCAAAACCCGCGAGCAGGGCCAGAACCCTGCAACGCGCACATTTCAGGCT
>JAQGMP010000428.1 GCA_028292285.1 Variovorax sp.
GGCATGGAAGTTGCTCGCTCTGGAACGCGTATCGCTGGCAATGTCGCCATGCGCTGCGCGTTGCCTCCGCCAATGACGGCGGGACCCGAACGAACGGAAAGCGCTTGCGCTGACTGTTCGTCTGTTCCAACCCGAATTGCATCCGTTCCAGCGGGGGCTCTGCCGGCTCTGTCCTGACAGTGTCCGCTGCCGTTCCCTTCGCGGGACCGGCTGCGCGCAGGACACGACATGAAAATCGCAGTGATTGGCCACGGCATGGTGGGCCACAAGTTTCTCGAGCAACTCCACGAGATCGGCATCGCCGACGCACAAGTTACCGTACTGTGCGAGGAGCCCCGCCCGGCCTACGACCGGGTCCACCTCTCCGAATTCTTTGCTGGCAAAACCGCTGAAGACCTCTCGCTGGTCGAGCCCGGCTTCTTCGAGCGCACCGGCTTCACGCTGCGCCTTGCTGCCCGTGCAGCGGCCATCGAGCGGCGCAACAACACGGTCACCACCGCCGGCGGCGAGGTGGTGCATTACGACAAGCTGGTGCTGGCCACGGGTTCTTCGCCGTTCGTGCCGCCGGTGCCCGGCCGCGAACGGCCGAACTGCTTCGTCTATCGCACCATCGAAGACCTGGAAGCCATGAAGGAATGCGGCGCTCGTTCAAGGACCGGCGTGGTGGTCGGGGGCGGCCTGCTGGGCCTCGAGTGCGCCAAGGCCCTGCGCGACATGGGTCTGGAAACGCACGTGGTGGAGTTCGCGCCGCGCCTGATGGCGGTGCAGGTCGACGAGGGCGGCGGCCGCGCGCTGCGCAACAGCATCGAGGCGCTCGGCCTGCACGTGCACACCGGCCGCAACACTGTGGAAATCGTCGATGGTGCAACCGCCCGGCATCGCATGGTGTTCGCCGATGGCACGCACTTGGAGACTGACATGATCGTTTTCTCCGCAGGCATACGTCCACGCGACGAACTGGCGCGCCAGAGCGTGCTGGCGATCGGTGCGCGCGGGGGCGTTGCAGTCGATACGCATTGCCGCACCAGCGATCGCAACGTCTATGCGATCGGTGAATGCGCGGCCTGGAACGACCAGACCTTCGGCCTCGTGGCACCCGGCTACGACATGGCCCGCGTCGCGGCCAAGCACATTGCCGGCCAGCAGGACGCCGCCTTCACCGGCGCCGACATGAGCACCAAGCTCAAGCTGATGGGTGTCGACGTGGCGAGCATCGGTGACGCGCACGGCAAGACGCCGAAGTCGCGCTCATACCAGTACATCAACGAGCACAAGCAGATCTACAAGAAGATCGTGGTCAGCGAAGATGGCAAACAGTTGCTCGGCGCCGTGCTGGTGGGCGATGCAGCCGAGTACGGCACCTTGCTGCAGTTGGCGCTCAACGGCATCCCGCTGCCGGCCGACCCGGAGTTTTTGATCCTGCCGTCCAGCGACGGCAAGGCCCGGCCCGGCCTCGGCGTCGATGCGTTGCCCGACACGGCGCAGATCTGTTCGTGCAACGCCGTCACCAAGGGCCAGATCTGTGCCGCGGTGGGCGAGGGCGTTTGCACCGTCGCTGACATGAAGACCTGCAACAAGGCCGGCGCCTCGTGCGGCGGCTGCGTGCCGCTGGTCACGCAGATCATGAAGACGGAAATGGCCAAGCGCGGCATGGCGGTCAACAACCACCTGTGCGAGCACTTTCTGTATTCGCGGCAGGAGCTGTACCACCTGGTGCGCGTCGACGAGATCAAGACTTTCGGCGACCTCCTCGCCAAGCACGGCA
The DNA here is from genome assembly GCA_028292285.1 of Variovorax sp. Lineage (GTDB taxonomy): Bacteria > Pseudomonadota > Gammaproteobacteria > Burkholderiales > Burkholderiaceae_C > Variovorax. The sequence continues at coordinate 1,766 of JAQGMP010000428.1, forward strand.
AGGGCCTGGGCTGCGATATCTGCAAGCCGACGGCGGCCAGCATCCTCGCGTCGTGCTGGAACGACTTCGTGTTGAAGAAAGACCTCGCGAGCCTGCAGGACAGCAACGACTATTTCCTCGGCAACATCCAGAAGGACGGCAGCTACTCGGTCGTGCCGCGCATGCCGGGCGGCGAGGTCACGGCGGACGGCCTGATTGCGGTGGGGCAGGTTGCGAAGAAGTACGGGCTGTACACCAAGATCACCGGCGGGCAACGGGTCGACATGTTCGGCGCGCGCGTCGAGCAACTGCCGCCCATCTGGGAAGAACTGATTGCCGCCGGCTTCGAATCAGGCCACGCCTACGGCAAGTCGCTGCGCACTGTGAAGAGCTGCGTCGGCTCGACCTGGTGCCGCTACGGCGTGGACGACAGCATGGGCATGGCGATCGAACTGGAGAACCGCTACAAGGGCCTGCGCACGCCGCACAAGATCAAGTTCGGCGTGTCGGGCTGTACCCGCGAATGCGCCGAAGCGCAGAGCAAAGACGTCGGCATCATCGCGACCGAGAAGGGCTGGAACCTCTACGTCTGCGGCAACGGCGGCATGAAGCCGCGCCACGCGGAGCTGATCGCGTCGGACCTCACCAAGGCGGAACTCGTGAAGCTGGTCGACCGCTTCCTGATGTTCTACGTGCACACCGCGGACCGGCTGCAGCGCACCAGCACCTGGCGCGACAACCTCGAAGGCGGGCTCGACTACCTGAAGGGCGTGCTGATTCAGGACACGCTGGGACTCGGTGCGCAACTCGAAGCGCAGATGCAGCACGTGGTCGCCACCTACCAGTGCGAGTGGAAGACAGCGGTCAACGACCCGGCCACGCGCCAGCGCTTCCGCTCCTTCGTCAACAGCGAGAAAAAAGACGAGCACATCGTGTTCGTGGAAGAGCGCGGCCAGATCCGCCCGGCTCGCGCCGAAGAGCGCGAAGAAGCCGACACAGCCACTGCCTGAACACCGGAAGAACCAATGACAACTGAAACTACGACCCGATGGACCGCCGTGTGCGAGGCCGCCGACATCCTTCCCGACACCGGCGTGTGCGCGCTGGTCGACGGCGTGCATGTCGCGATCTTTCACCTCGGCCTGGCCGACCAGTTCTTCGCCATCGACAACGTCGACCCCAAGTCGCAGGCCAGCGTGTTGTCGCGTGGGCTGCTCGGCAGCCTGGGCGATCGCATCGTCGTCGCATCGCCGCTCTACAAGAACCACTTCGACCTGCGCACCGGCGAATGCATCGAGTCTCCCGAGTACTCGGTGCGCGCCCATGCAGTGCGCATCGAACAAGGCAGCGTGCAGGTCGCGCTGGCCTGAACGCATCTCTGCTCCCAATCCTCCTCACCCATTTTTCAAGGAATCCCCATGGCCTACCTAGCCCCCGCCGAGTTCGTGACCAAGATGGTCGATGCCGGCGAATCCAAGCTCCTCATGTCGACCCGCGACACGCTCATTCGCTCGTACATGGCCGGTGCCATCCTGGCGCTGGCGGCAGCTTTCGCCGTCACCATCACCGTGAACACCGGCAACGCACTGGTCGGCGCGATGCTCTTTCCGGTCGGCTTCATCATGCTGTACCTGATGGGATTCGACCTGCTGACCGGCGTGTTCACGCTCGTGCCGCTGGCCGTGCTCGACAAGCGCCCCGGTGCGACCTGGGCCGGGGTGCTGCGCAACTGGGGGCTGGTTTTCGTCGGCAACTTTGCCGGTGCGCTGACGGTCGCGGTGTTCATGGCCATCATCTTCACCTTTGGTTTCAGCGAAGCGCCCAATGCAGTGGGCGTCAGGCTCGGCGGTATCGGTGAAGCGCGCACGGTCGGGTACGCGGCGCATGGCGCGGCCGGCATGCTCACGCTGTTCATCCGCGGGGTGATGTGCAATTGGATGGTGTCAACCGGGGTCGTCGCTGCAATGATGTCCACCACCGTGTCGGGCAAGGCCATCGGCATGTGGATGCCTGTGATGATCTTCTTCTACATGGGCTTCGAACACTCGATCGTCAACATGTTCCTGTTCCCTACCGGCCTGATGCTCGGTGGCAAGTTCACGCTGCTGGATTACTTCATCTGGAACGAGTTGCCGACAGTGCTGGGCAACCTGGTCGGCGGCCTGACGTTTGTCGGCCTGACGCTGTACGCGACACACTACAAGACCGCACCCAAGCGCGTCTTGGTCTGAGCAGCGCTTGCGCAAAGCACTGCGCGTGACACTCGGCCAGCACTCGCTGGCCGGCGCGAACCTCGTCAACCAGGATTTCCACGGCGCGATGTTGCCGGAGGGATCGTTGCGAATGTCCAAAGGCATTGCGGTGGCGATCGCCGACGGCATCGGCTCCAGCCGCGTCAGCCAGGTCGCGAGCGCGGCGGCGGTGCGCGGCTTTCTCGACGACTATTACGCCACCTCCGATGCCTGGTCCGTGCGCCGCTCTGCCCAACGGGTGCTGAGCGCCACGAACTCGTGGCTGCACGCGCAGACGATGCGCAGCGACGCGCGCTTCGACAAAGACAGCGGTTATGTCTGCACCTTCAGCGCGCTCATCTTCAAGGGCCGGGACGTGCACATGCTGCATGTCGGCGATACACGCGTCTATCGGCTGCACCCGCACGCGCTGGAGCAACTGACCGACGACCATCGCGTTCATCTGTCGTCGGTCGAGTCGTACCTGGGCCGCGCGCTCGGTGCCGACGCCAACGTCGACATCGACTACAGCGACTGGGCGGCCGAAGTGGGCGACATCTACCTGCTGGCGACCGACGGCGCGTATGCGCACCTCGACGCCGCGGCGGTGCACGATGCGCTGGCCCGATGCGGCGACAACTTCGACGAAGCGGCGCGGCTGCTCGTCGCTGCCGCACGAGACAAGGGCAGCGACGACGACGCCACGGTCCAGCTGTTGCGCATCGACGAACTTCCTGCGGCCGACGCAGCGCAGCTGCAACTGCAACGGCATGCGCTCACGATATCGCCGCCGCTGGCACCGCGGGCGAGCTTCGAAGGCTTCACGCTCGTGCGCGAATTGCAGGTAAGTTCACGCAGCCACGTGCACTTGGCCGTGGACAATGCGACCGGGCGCCAGTTGGTGCTCAAGCTGCCGTCCGTCGACATGCGCGAAGACACCGATTACCTCGACCGCTTCGTGCTCGAGGAATGGGTGGCGCGGCGCGTGGACAGCCCGCATGTGCTGAAAGCGAGCGCTATCGACCGGCCACGCGACCATTTGTATGTCGCGATGGAATACGTAGAGGGGCAGACACTGGCCCAGTGGATGGTCGACCACCCCAAGCCGGACCTGGACAGCGTGCGCGGCCTCATCGATCAGCTGGCACTGGGACTGCAGGCGCTGCATGGCCGGGAAATGCTGCACCAGGACTTGCGCCCCGAAAACGTGATGATCGACCGCGACGGCACGGTCAAGATCATCGACTTGGCCTCCGCCCACGTCGCGGGCCTGGCCGAAAGGGCAGGCATGCGCGATGCGCTCGCCATCGTCGGAACCTTGCAGTACACGGCGCCCGAGTATTTTGTCGGCCACGGTGGCAGCGTGAGGTCTGATCTGTTCTCGCTGGCGGTCGTCGCCTATCAGATGCTCGCCGGTCAGCTGCCATACGGTTTGTACGCGTCACGGGTTCGTTCCCCTGCCGACGTGAACCGGCTGCGCTACGTGCCGCTCCGACACTTTCGACCCGATCTGGCGGCGTGGGTCGATGCGGTTTTGCAAAAGGCGTTGCATCCGAATCCCGCAAAGCGGCAACAAGCCGTGTCGGAGTTCGCACACGACCTTCGTGCGCCGGGGCGGGAGTTCATACACTTGCGAACCCTGCCACTCATCGAGCGGAATCCGGTGCGTTTTTGGCAATACAGCGCTGTTCTGCTGGCCGCTGTTGTGCTCGTTCTGCTCGGACTCCGTTCAGCGGGCCGCTGACTGGCGTTCGGGCTTGATGGGTGGGCGGCCTTTGCTGAATCCGGAAAAACCCTGTCCATGATTCCATGCAGAAGTGCATACAGTTCTTGCATACCAGCGTGAGTGGCATTGGGCTGGTGAGCACAAGGAGCCGTCACCATGGAAATCAAGAACCCTTCCCCAGGCCTCTACAACGAGGACTTGGCACCGGCCAGGGAGCGCAACTGGGGTGCTTTCAGCATCTTCAATGTGTGGACCTCGGACGTGCACAGCCTGTGGGGCTACTACCTGGCCGCAAGTCTTTTTCTGCTGTGCGGCAGTTTCGTCAACTTTGTCATTGCGATCGGAGCGGGCTCGCTGGTGATCTTCGCCCTCATGAACCTGATCGGCTATGCCGGCGAGAAGACGGGCGTGCCGTACCCGGTGCTGGCGCGAGCCTCGTTCGGCGTGTGGGGCGCCAACCTGGCCGCCATCGTGCGCGCGGTGGTGGCCTGTTTTTGGTACGGCGCCCAAACCGCTGCGGCGTCGGGCGCGATGGTCGCCTTACTGATCCGCAGCGACGCCCTGATGGACTTTCACAAGGGCACGCACTTCCTGGGGCATTCCGGGCTGGAGGTGATCTGCTATGTCGTCATCTGGGCTTTGCAACTTCTCATCATCCAGCGCGGCATGGAGACGGTTCGCAAGTTCCAGGACTGGGCCGGGCCGGCCGTGTGGGTTGCCATGCTGATCCTGGCGATTGGTCTGTGCGTGAAGGCGGGCGGGTTCTCGTTCGACCACGGCATTCCGATGGACGTGCTGCTCGCCAAAACCAAGGATGCCGGTGTCAGCGGGGAGCCCGGTTCGTTTTGGGCGCTGATGGCGGTCGCCGCCACCTGGATCACTTATTTCGCGGCGCTCTACCTCAACTTCTGCGACTTTTCCCGCTACGCGAAGAACAAGGATGCGGTGAAGAAAGGCAACATTTGGGGCCTGCCAGTCAACCTCGTAGCATTCTCTCTGGTTGCTGGCGTGACCACCATCGCGGCCTTCAAGGTCTACGGCGAAGTGCTGCTGCACCCGGAACAGATTTCAGCCAAGTTCGACAGCTGGGTGCTGGCGCTGATCGCCGCCATGACGTTCGCGGTCGCGACGCTCGGCATCAACGTCGTGGCGAACTTCGTATCGGCCGCGTTCGACATCTCCAACGTGTTTCCCAAGCGGATCAGCTTCAAGAAGGGCGGCTACATCGCTGCCGCCATCGCGCTCGTTCTGTATCCCTTCGCGCCGTGGGAGGGCAATGCAGCGCACTTCGTGAATGCGATCGGCGCCACGATGGGTCCGCTGCTCGGCATCATCCTGGTCGACTATTACCTCGTGGCCAAGGGCAACATCAACGTGGCGGCGCTCTATCAGGAGTTCGGCGAATACCGCTACGAGGGCGGCTGGAACGTGAACGCGTTGGTGGCGGTGGCGATCGGTTCGATCTTCTCGACCATCCTGCCCAACTTCACCAACCTGCTGCCGGCGTGGTGGAACACCTATGGCTGGTTCTTCGGCGTGCTCATCGGTGGCGGCACGTATCTGGTCATGGCAACACTGCGCCCGCGAGCCATTGTGGCGACGGCGGCCGTCTGACGGGATCCAATGTCCGATTCTTACCTGCCGCGCTGGCGCGAAGTCCAGGCTGCCAGCGGCAGCGTCGTCGCACCGGATGAACGTCTTTCGTGGCCGCAAACCGCGGCCATGGGCGTGCAGCACGTCATCGCCATGTTCGGCGCGACCGTGCTGGCGCCGATCCTGATGGGCTTCAACCCGAACATCGCGATCCTGATGAGCGGTGTCGGCACGCTGATCTTTTTCTTCGTGACCGGCGGGCGCGTGCCAAGCTACCTGGGCTCCAGCTTCGCCTTCATCGGCGTGGTGATCGCAGCCAGCGGGTACGCAGGGAAAGGCCCCAACGACAACCTCGCGGTTGCGCTTGGCGGCATCGTCGCGTGCGGCTTCGTCTACATCGCCATCGGCGCACTGGTACAGGTGATCGGCACCGGCTGGATCGAGCGATTCATGCCGCCGGTCGTCACCGGCGCGGTGGTTGCCGTCATCGGGCTCAATCTCGCCAGCGTGCCGGTCAAGAACATGGCGGTGGGCAACTTCGATGCGTGGATGCAGGCCGCCACCTTCCTGTGCGTCGGGCTGGTCGCGGTGTTCGGGCGCGGCATGCTGCAACGCCTTTTGATCCTGGCTGGACTGGTGCTTGCCACGCTGGTCTATGCGGCGCTGACCAATGGCCTGGGGCTGGGCAAACCGGTCGACTTGAGCG
>JAQGMP010000494.1 GCA_028292285.1 Variovorax sp.
GTCGACGAGTGGGCGCTCAACTACCTCAACGAGTTCGACGGCACGCCGCTGCAAAGCGTCGCCAAGGGCGCGGTCGACCTCGGCAAACTGCAGGACGAAGGCGAAAAGAAGGCGGCTGAAGAAGCGGCCGAGTCGTTCAAGCCGATGCTTGAAAAACTCAAGGCCGCACTGAAAGACAAGGCCGAAGACGTGCGCGTGACGACCCGCCTGGTCGATTCGCCCGCGTGCCTGGTGGCGCAGGACGGCGGCATGAGCACGCAGCTCGCGCGCATGCTGAAGCAAGCCGGCCAGCCCGCGCCCGAGCTGAAGCCGGTGCTCGAAGTGAACGCCGACCATCCGCTGGTCAAGAAGCTCGAAACGTCGACCCACTTCGACGATCTGGCCAACATCCTGTTCGACCAGGCGCTGCTGGCCGAGGGTGGCTTGCCGGCCGACCCGGCGGCGTACGTGCGCCGCGTCAACGCGCTGCTGGTCTGAGCAAATGCAGGCGCGCCATCGCATCGGCTTGTCGATGGCGCTGCTTGCTGCTTCGTCGATGTCTGCAGGTTGCGCCGGCATCGGTATCGGCGTTGCAGGCGCCTCGGGTCAAGGCTTCGGCGTTGGCGTGAGCCTGTCTCCCGGCGCATTGTTCGGACGGCCATCGCGTGGCGGCCCCGACGTGCCGCCGCCGCGCATCGTCGACCCGGCGGCGGCCGCACCGGTACCGGCCATCGTCGAGACTTTCGAATCGGCGCCGCCAGCGGCCGCTCGCTGACACGTTCAGGTCGGGTGCGCCCTGCCGTCCGCTCCAACGTCCGCTTTACCGCCCGTTTGCAAAGCCTTTGCGGGGACTTTGCAGGGCTTCGCCGGTTGCTCAGAATGCGCTAAGAGACGCAGCCTAGATTCTCGGCGAGCCCTTTACCACCCGCCGATGACACCCTTACGCTTCGACCACGTCGTTTTTGCGGACGATTTCTTTCGCTCCACCGTCAATGGGCTGGCGTACTACGACGCAAACCGCAAGTTTTTGCGCGGCCTCTTCGAAACCAGCCTGCACCGCCTCGGCATCACCGTGCGCGACGAGGCCGCGGTGTCCGATGGCGGCGCAGTCGACGTGGCGCGCCTCATGGCACGCCTGCAGCTGCCCTGCACGCCGGCCGGCTGGGCCAGCGCCTGCATTGCCGACCTGGCGCCGCTCGCCGGACTCGATGGTCTGCCAGCGTTCGGCCCTGGTTGTCTCGTGATCGGCTGGGGGCTTACGCCCGCCCTCCAGCATGGCATCGACCGCAGCGGTGCGTCGTACCTCGATGTCGAGATCGATCCGGTCCGCTTCACGAGTCACCTGCAACTTTGTGCCCGGACCAACGACCCGGTCATCGCTGCAGCGTTGCGGGCCCGCCGCATCGACGAAGAGGGTTTCTGGAATCACGCGGCGGCCATCAAGGCCTACTTCGCACGGCGAGGTGCGGGCAGCGTGTTCGACGAGCGGCTGCGCGTCGGCGTGTTCTTCGGGCAGAGCCTGGTCGATCTGTCGCTGGTGAGCGGCGGCCGCACCATGCATCCCGCGAGCGTGATCGCGCCGCTCAAAAAGCTGGCGGACAGTGTCGACCTGCTGGTCGTCAAGCCGCATCCGTACGAGCTTGCACTGCATCATCTCGCGCCAATCGCGCGGGCAATTCCCAACGTGGCCTGGACACGCGAGAACAGCTACGCGCTGCTGTCGGCCTCGAATGTGGAATTCGTCTGCGGCATGTCGTCGGGCGTGCTGACCGAGGCCCGCTATTTCATGAAGGCGGCGCATCCGTTGATCCGGCCCGACCGCAACGAGGCGCGACGGCTGCCATCGAACTGCAGCGAATGGATGACGGTCGGGCCCGACATCGCCGCGATGAATTTCATGGCGACAGTGTGCGGCGCGGACCACGCGCCGTACGCGGCCCACTGGCCTTCGACGACGCTCGATCGTGCCTTCGCGATGCGCTGGGGCTTCGACGACCAGAGCCCGGGACTGGCTACGCTGCCGTCGGCGGTGCTCGGCCGGTCGCATGCCTTTCGCCAGGGCAGGCCGGCAACGGCCTGGCTGAGCCACGGCTGGACCGTGCCGGAACCTTGGGGCGTGTGGACCGAAGGCGAACACGCCTGCCTCGTGATCCCGTTGCCGGCCGGTGTCGACGCGAGTGCCCGCGCATTCGATGTGCACATCGAAGGGTCGCGCTATCTCGGCGCAACCGATGCGCCGAGCGTCCATGCGGTGGTCGACGGCACAGTGGTGCCGGCGCAGCGCTCGGCGTACCGGCCGCTCGATGCGCTCGAGTTCGCGCTGCAGGTCGTGCCGCAAGGTGCGCCGGGCCGACAGGTGCTGGTGATCCAGTTCGCGATCGGCGATCCGCAACGCCCCTGCGACGCCTGCGGCAGCGGCGATTCGCGCCGCCTGGGTTTCGGGCTGAAGAGTTTGAAGATCAGCCTGCCGAAAGCGCCGCGGTTGCCCGTGGCCTCGGCCGAGCCGCACAAGGCGGGCTCCTGGATGAGCAGCATGTTCCGTTCGCGCATCTGAGCGCCGCGTCGGCGCATGCGGGCGCGCCCGGCTCGGCTTGAACGATCAACAGTACAGCGGCTCTTCAGCCATCTGCTCGCACTGCTCCTGCAGCATGAGCACCTGGCCGTTCCAGTAGTCGCTCGACCCGAACCACGGGAAGTTGATCGGGAAGATCGGGTCTTCCCAACGCCGTGCCAGCCAGGCGCTGTAGTGGATGAGCCGCAGCGTGCGCAGCGGCTCGATCAAGGCCAGCTCGCTTCGGTCGAATGAACGAAACTGCTCGTAGCCTTCGATGAGGCCGCTGAGTTGCCCGGTGCGTTGCGCGCGGTCGCCCGACAGCAGCATCCACAGATCCTGCACCGCGAAACCGGTGCGGGCATCGTCGAGGTCGACGAAGTGCGGGCCGCCGCCGGGGCGATCGGTCGGCGTCCAAAGGATGTTGCCGGGGTGGCAATCGCCGTGCAGCCGCAGGCTCTTGAATTCGCTGCCGAAGCGGCCTTGCGCATCGGTCGCGAGGGCCGTCTTGCCGATCATGTCGAGCGCCTCGTTGCACGCCGTCTCCCACACGCGCTGCACGTCGAGCGGAATCTTTTCATTGCCCAGCAGCCAGTCGCGCGAGGCAATGCCGAAGCTCTGCAGATCGAGCGCGGGCCGTGACTCGAAAGGGCGCTTGGCGCCGACCGTGTGGATGCGCGCGAGAAAGCGGCCGATCCATTCGAGCACCTCGAAATCGTCCAGCTCGGGCGGGCGGCCACCGCGGTACGGGCTCACGCTGAAGGCGAAGCCCGCGTGGTGGTGCAAGGTGGCGCCGTGCAGTTCGAGCGGCGCCACCGCAGGCACTTCCGCAGCGGTCAGTTCGGCCGAAAACGCATGCTCTTCGAGGATCTGCGCCTCGCTCCATCGACCCGGCCGATAGAACTTGGCGACCACCGCGCTGCGGTCTTCGAGGTGGATCTGATAGACCCGGTTTTCATACGAGCTGAGCGCCTGAAGCCGGCCGTCGCCGTGCAGGTCGAGCGTGGCGAGAGCGTCGAGCACCACGTCCGGCGTGAGAGTCTCGTAGGGGTGTCGGGAGGCGTCGGTCGGTTCGGCCGGAGATCCGGGCAGGTCAGGTTGCATGGGTGATTGTCGCCCTCGCCGCACCGTCGCCCGTGGGCGCTGCCGGGATTCCTGTCAGGTCTTGTTTCCTGTCAGGTCTTGTGGAATGACAGCATGTGCCCGAGGCGCGGATGGCTGCGGCCACCCAGCACTTCGGCGTAAGCGGCTTGCACGGCTTCCGGCCCGTGATGCTGATCGGCCACCAGCCACGGTGCGACAGGGTCGGTCACCTGCGGGGTGAAAGCCTTCCAGGCTGCGAGCAGCTTGTCGGCCATGACCGCGGCGCCCCAATCGTCGGTGCGCTTCTTGATCTGCGCCGGTGCGAAGAAGAGCGTGGCGCGCGGGCCGGGCAAGTTCTTTGCGCCGCCCAGGTGCTCGACGTGCGTGCCGCCGATCGAGCTGCTGAAGCGCAGGGCGACGAAGCGTGTGTGGACTGCCAGCCGCAGCGCCGCGTTGCCTGCGAAGTCGACATAGACGCAGGCGGCATCGGCGGGAATCAGTTCCAGCTCGTCGTAGCCCACCACGCGGCTGTAGCAGCCCAGGCTTTCGCAGAAGAGCTTGTTGCCCGGCGAGGTGAGGCCGATCACTTCGATGCCGGGCCGCTGCGCCAGCTGAAAGGCCGTGCCGTAGGCCGTCTTGCTCGACGCGCTCGACAGCAATACCGTGTCGGCGCCGAAGAAATCGTTGTCCGCCAGGAAGTCGTCGATGAGCCACGAGGTGATGAAAAGCGGCCGCAGCAGGGCCTGGATGGCTTCGGTGTCGGCCGTGTAGAGCGGATCGGCCCCGCAGCGCATGTAGCGGTTGTAGACGGCGTGCAGTTCGGTTCGATGCGGCGCCGCGTCGGTAAAGCCATCGAGCCGCAGGCGGTCGGGTTGCAGCACGACCTGATCGGCCATCGGAAAGTAGCCGTAGACGCGCTCGCCGATGGCGACGCCCGGATGCAGCGACTGCACCACGCTGCCGAAGCCCCACACCGGAATCCGTCCCCAGCCTTCTTCGCCGCTCGGGAAGAACTGCCAGTAGCTCATCGCATCGCCGAAGGCGCCGTAGGTGATGTTGTTGGAGGTCAGCGCGAAGGTGTCGATGCGAACCCGCACCTGGCCGTTGGCCAATGGTGCGTCGCCGGTGGTGCGCAAGCGTGTCGTCGCCAGGGCGTCTTTGCGGATCAGGAGGTCGGTCGTGCTCATCGGCAAACCATAGCGCAGGGGCGTTGCGCGCGCACGAAAAAAAGCCCCGGGTCGTCGCATGGGCGACGTGCCGGGGCTTGGCCGATCGGGTCGAAACCCGAGCTATCGGTCGGGCAAGTGGTCGATCAGGCGATCACGAGTTCGACGTCGATGTTGCCGCGCGTGGCGTTCGAGTACGGGCAGACCTGGTGGGCCGTATCGACCAGCAGCTTCTTCTGTGCGTCGTCCAGACCGGGCAGCGTGATGGCCAGCTTGACCGAGATGCCGTAGGCCGCGCCGCCGTTCGTCGGGCCGAGGGAAACGCTGGAATCGATCGCGACGTCGTCAGGGACTTTGACGCTGATCTTCGGGCCGACGGCCTTCATGGCGCCGATGAAGCAGGCGGCGTAGCCGACCGCGAACAGCTGCTCGGGATTGGTGCCGGGCTTGCCCGAACCGGGCGAGCTGAGCTTGACGTCGATGGCGCCATCGCTGGACTTGCCGGCGCCGTCGCGGCCGCCGATGGTGTGGGCTTCGGCCGTGTAGAGAACCTTGTCGAGTTTGGTGGTCATGTGATTTCCTTTGGTTGAGGTTGGGGTGGAGAAACGGGTGAGCGAGAAACGAAGAAAGGGTTCAGGCGGCCTTGATGCGATCGCGCAGCGCTTGCAGCTGCTGCGTGAGGGCGACCAGTTCGGACACCGAGCACTGCGTCGCGGCCATCAGGCAGCCCGGCACCGCGGCCGCACGCGCCTTGAGCTTGCGGCCGGTGGCGGTGAGCGTGACGCGCACACGGCGCTCGTCGGCCACGTCGCGCACACGCGCCACGTAGCCGCTCGATTCGAGCCGCTTGAGCAGCGGCGTCAGCGTGCCGGAGTCGAGCGACACGCGCTCGCCGAGTTCCGACACCATGACGCCGTCTTGCTCCCACAAGGCGAGCATCACGATGTACTGCGGGTAGGTGAGGTTGAGCTTTTCGAGCAACGGCTTGTAGAGCCGCGTCATGGCCAACGACGCCGAGTACACGGCGAAGCACAGCTGGTTGTCCAGCTGTTGCATGTCGGCGGTGGTGGGTTCGGAGCGCATGAGTCGAACTATAACGAACAATTAAATTGCGTGCAATCTAATTGTGGGCGACCACACCGCTACGGCGCCATGAGCGCATTGGCGACCGCATGGAACGCCGGCAGCGTCAGCGGATCGTTGGCCGCGTTGGCCGCGATCGGGTGCGCGGCATAACGCACGATCACCATCTCGGCCTTCGGATCGACATAGATGCTCTGGCCATGGATGCCGCGCGCCATGTAGGCGCCGTGGTCGTTGTTCGAGACCCACCACATGTCGCGGTACGACCAGCCCGGCAGCAGGGTGTAGCCGGCCTTGGCGAACTTCGCCTTGTCGCCGCCGCCCGTAATCTCTGCAATGGCGGCCTGCGGAATGACTTGCTGACCGTTGGCGCGGCCGCCGTTGCGCATCGTCTCGCCGAAGCGCGCCAGGTCGCGCAGCGTCGTGTTCAGGCCGCCGCCGCCCGACTCGGTGCCGATGCGGTCGACCATGAAGTACGCGTCTTGCTCGGCACCGATGCGGCGCCAGACCTTCTCGGAAAGCAGATCGGCCAGCGACTGGTTCGACGCGCGGCGCAATATCCAGGCGAGCACTTCGGCGTTTACCGTCTTGTAGGCGAAGCCGTCGTCGTGCGCGCCTTCTTTCTGCAGCGTCTTCAGGAAGTCGTAGAAGCTCTTCGGGCCTGCATAGCCCGGACCTTGCGGCAGCATGCCGCCGGCGCGGGCGTAGTCGAACACTTCCGCCTTCGGGTCGGCGTAGTTCTCCGAATACTTCACGCCGATGGTCATGTCCATCACCTGCCGCACGGTCGCATCGCCGTATGCGGTGTCTTTCATTTCGGGCAGGTACTTCGTCACCGGCGCGGCCGCATCGAGCTTGCCTTCGGCCACCAGGATCGCGGCCAGCGTGCCGACGAACGACTTGGTCACCGACATCGCCAGGTGCGGCCGTTCGGGCGTGAGCGCGCCGAAGTATTTCTCGTAGACGACGTGGCCCTTGTGCAGCACCAGGATGCCGTCGGTGTAGGTGCGCGGCAGCATCTGGCCGAAGGTCATCGGCTCGCCGCCCATCGCGGTGAAGGCGATGGCATCGAGATCACGTGGCGCCGCAGGCAGCGGGCTGGCCGCGCCACTGCCGCGCCAGACGTTGGCGGTCGGTACCGTCTCGCGCACGTGCGAGAAGGTCCAGCGATTGCGCGGAAAGGCGCCGCCCATCGGGTTGTCGAAGGTGATGAGCTTGTCGGGCGCCGGCGGAAAGCCCTGCATCCAGCCGAGCGCGCCGACCGAGGTCGCCGCCGGATCGGGCAATGGAGCGGGCGCCGGCTGGGCAATGCTTTCGGTCACGATGAAAAGTCCGGACAAGGCAGTGAACGCGAGGGCGGCAAGCCCTGCGCGGCGAGGAATGAACATGAAGCGTCTCCGGTTTTGGAGTCGCCATTACAGCGATGGACGCGCCGCATCGGCAGCGGGTCTACCCGCGGCCATTCAACGCCCGGTAAACCGCGACGGTCGACGTTCGACGAACGAGCGCACGCCTTCGGCCGCGTCTTCGCTGTTCGACAACCGCTTCTGCGTCTCGATGAATTCGGCCACCGCCGCTGCCGGACCTTGTTCGACCGCTTTCAAAATGTTGAGCCGTGTCGCGACCACCGCGAGCGGCGCCTGCGCTGCGATGCGTTGCGCAATCACCAGCGCTTCGTCGAGCTCCTGCCCCGCAGGCACCACCTTCTGCACGAAGTTGAGGCGATAGGCCTCGGCACTGCCGAACTCGTCTGCCGTGAGCAGATGCAGCATCGCGTTGCCCAGGCCGGCGCGCTCGGCCATGCGCAGCGTCGCACCACCGGTTGCCATGATCCCGCGCTGCACTTCGAGTTGCGAAAAGCGGCAGTTGTCAGCCGCGACCACAATGTCGGCACCGAGCATCAACTCGATGCCCACGGTAAAGCAGATGCCCTTGACCGCGACCACCATCGGCTTGGTGCGCCGCCGGTAGCCGGGCAGTCCGAAGTCGTGCGGCTCGACCAGCCCCTCCGGCACCGCCTTTTCGCCGCGCTTCATGTACTCGGTGATGAGCGGCAAATCGAGCCCGGCCGTGAAGTGATCGCCGAAGGCGTGCAGCACGCCGACGCGCAAGGCAGGGTCGTCGTCGAGCCGCGTGTAGGCCTCGGCGAGCTGCCGGAACATCGGCGGCGTCCAGCCGTTGCGCTTGGCCGGCCGGTTGATGCCGATAAGCAAGACGTGGTCGATCACCTGCGTGTCGATGCAGCCTTCGGCGGGTGGTGTGGTGGCGATGACGTTCATTGTTTTGTCTCCGGTTCTCGTTGTCGTTGTTGTTGTCGTTGTTGTTGAGTTCAGTACGCGTAGACGCCGCGCTTGGTCTTCCGGCCCAGTTGGCCGGCAGCGACCATTTCCTTCAGCAGCGGACACGGCCGGTATTTGGAATCGCCGAATTGCGCGAGGTATACCTCCATCACCGCCAGGCACACGTCGAGGCCGATCATGTCGGCCAGCGCCAGTGGTCCGATCGGCTGGTTGCAGCCGAGCTTCATGCCGTCGTCGATGTCTTCGGCCGTGGCGAGCCCTTCGGCCAACACGAAGAAAGCTTCGTTGATCATCGGCACCAGGATGCGGTTGACCACGAAGCCGGGCGCGTTCTTCACCGTGATCGGCGACTTGCCCAACGTGACGGCGAGTGCCTTGACCGCATCGTGCGTTTCGTCGCTGGTGAGGTAGCCGCGGATGATTTCGACCAGCGCCATCATCGGCACCGGGTTGAAAAAATGCATCCCGATGAAGCGCTCCGGGCGCGACGTCGCGGCTGCCAGCTGCGTGATCGAGATCGACGAGGTATTCGACGCGATGATGACGTCGGGTGCGAGCAGTTCGTCGACCTGCTTCAGGATCTTCAGTTTGAGTGCATGGTTCTCGGTGGCGGCTTCGATCACCAGTTGCGCGCTCTTCAGTTCTGCGTAGTCGGTCGAGCCCTTGATGAGCGCCAGCGCGGCGTCTTTTTGCGCGGCGGTCAGCTTCTCTTTCTTGATCAGCCGGTCGAGGCTGCCCGCCACCGTCGCGATGCCCTTGTCGACTGCGGCTTGCGCGATGTCGACCATCACGACCTTCACGCCTGCCACTGCGCAGGCCTGCGCGATGCCGTTGCCCATGGTGCCGGCGCCGATGATGCCGACGGTCTGAATCGCCATTTGAAAACTCCTCGAGTGTTGGAAAAAAATGCTGGAAAGAAAGTTGGGAAGGGCGCCCCGCGAGAGCGCACCGATGGCCATCATTGTGGAACACGCGGTGCTTTAAAGTTGTCGCATGACCATCCTCGGCACGCCTCTTTCTCCTTCTGCAACCCGCGTCATGCTGCTCGGCTCCGGCGAACTCGGCAAGGAGGTGCTCATTGCCTTGCAGCGCCTCGGCGTCGAGACCATCGCGGTCGATCGCTATGCCGACGCACCCGGCCAGCAAGTCGCGCACCATGCGCGCACCATCACGATGAGCGACCCCACGGCCCTCAAGGCGTTGATCGAGGCCGAGAAGCCCGATCTCGTCGTGCCGGAAATCGAGGCCATCGCCACGCACATGCTGCAGGAGCTCGAAGACGCCGGCGCAGTGCGCGTCATTCCGACCGCGCGGGCGGCGCGCCTCACGATGGACCGCGAGGGCATTCGCCGGCTGGCCGCGGAAGCGCTCGGGGTGCCGACCAGCCCGTACAAGTTCTGCGATTCGTTCGCGGAGTTGCAGGCTGCGATCGACGGCGGGCGTGGAAAAGGGATTGGCTACCCCTGCATCGTCAAGCCGGTGATGAGCAGTTCCGGCAAGGGCCAGAGCAAGATCGACGGCCCGGCCGACGTGCAGAAAGCGTGGGACTACGCCATGGCCGGCGGCCGCGTGAGCCACGGCCGCGTCATCGTCGAAGGCTTCATCGACTTCGATTACGAGATCACGCTGCTGACGGTTCGCGCGCGTGGCGCGGCAGGCGTGGTCGAGACGAAGTTCTGCGAGCCGATCGGCCACGTGCAGGTGAGCGGCGACTACGTCGAGAGCTGGCAGCCGCAACCGATGGCACCGGCCGCTTTGTTGAAGGCGCAGCAGATTGCTGAAGCGGTGACATCCGACCTCGGCGGCCAAGGGCTTTTCGGCGTCGAGCTCTTCGTGAAGGGCGACGAGGTCTGGTTCAGCGAAGTGAGCCCGCGCCCGCACGACACCGGCATGGTGACGATGGCGACGCAGTGGCAAAACGAGTTCGAGCTGCACGCGCGCGCCATCCTCGGGTTGCCGGTCGACACCCGCTTGAAAAGTGCCGGCGCCAGCGCGGTGATCTACGGCGGTGTCGACTCCACCGGCATCGTCTTCGATGGCGTTGCCGATGCGCTGCAGGTGCCGGGGTCGGACATCCGGCTCTTCGGCAAGCCGGAAAGCTTCGTCAAGCGGCGCATGGGCGTGGCGCTGGTGCACGCGGCCGATGTGGACACGGCGCGATCGCTGGCGAAAGAGGCGGCGTCGCGGGTCAAGCCGCGGAGCGCCGCATAAAGGAAGCCGCATCGAGCAAGCTGTAAAGCAAGCCGCGTAACTCACAGCCGCGCAAATGACTCAGGGCGGCTAGAGTTCAAAAAAACCAACCGGAGACACTTCGCATGCTGCATCCCCAAGCCCGCGCACTGATGGACCTGATGGCCGAGCGCGGCGTGCCACCCACGCACACGCTATCGCCCACAGAGGCCCGCGCTTTCTACCGCGAGCGGCGCACCTTCACGCAGCCCGAACCGCAAGAGGTCGCCGAAGTACGCGATCTGAAAGCCGACACGGCGCAAGGCGAGATTCCGCTGCGCCTGTACCGGCCGCTGGGTTCTGCCGCGGCGACGGTGCTGCCGGTACTCGTGTACTACCACGGTGGTGGCTGGGTCATCGGCGACCTCGACACGCACGACACGCTGTGCCGCGAGCTGGCCAACACCGCTGGCTGCGCGGTCGTCGCCGTCGACTATCGAATGGGCCCGGAGCATCGCTTCCCGGCCGCGGTCGACGACGTGCTGGCCGCCACCCGTTGGGTGCGCGAACAGGCCGGTGCACTGAAGCTCGA
>JAQGMP010000652.1 GCA_028292285.1 Variovorax sp.
TTATCTACCGCGACGACTACTACAACAAGGACTCCAAAGAGCCCGGCGTCGCCGAAGTCATCATCAGCAAGCAGCGGAACGGGCCCACCGGCACCATCAAGCTGGCGTTCCTGAAGCCGATCACCAAGTTCGAAAGTCTCGCCAGCGGCGGCGGCTACGAATACTAGGCGGTCGGATAGCCAAATATCGGCGCAGCCACGCAGGCAAACCGCCTCCCCGGAGACGAAAAAAGCCCGCGCGACCTTTCGGCAACGCGGGCGTTTTTTTGGCGTAACGCGTTCGCTTAGAGCACTTCGCTGGCGAAATCGGCCAACCGCGAACGTTCACCGCGCGCCAGCGTGATGTGGCCGCCGTGTGGCCAGCCTTTGAACTTGTCGACAGCGAACGTCAGGCCCGAGGAGCCTTCGGTGAGATACGGCGTATCGATCTGCGCCAGATTGCCCATGCAGATGATCTTGGTGCCCGGACCGGCGCGGGTGATGAGCGTCTTCATCTGCTTGGGCGTGAGGTTCTGGGCCTCGTCGACGATCACGTACTTGTTCAGGAACGTGCGCCCGCGCATGAAGTTCATGCTCTTGATCTTGATGCGGCTGCGGATCAACTCGTTGGTTGCAGCGCGGCCCCATTCGCCGGCACCGCCGCCATCGCCCTTCGCCAGAAATTCGAGGTTGTCGTCCAGTGCGCCCATCCATGGACCCATCTTTTCTTCTTCTGTGCCCGGCAGAAAGCCGATGTCTTCACCGACGCTTACGGTCGCACGGGTCATGATGATTTCGGTGTAACGCCGGTCGTCCAGCACCTGCGTAAGGCCCGACGCAAGTGCCATCAGCGTCTTGCCGGTGCCGGCCGTGCCGGTGAGCGTGACGAAGTCGATGTCCGGGTCCATCAGCAGGTTCATCGCGAAGTTCTGCTCGCGGTTGCGCGTGGCCACGCCCCATACCGCGTTCTTGCCGGAGCTGTAGTCCTTGAGCGTCTTGAGCACCGCGGTTTTCTCGCGGATCTCGGTCACACGGGCATACATGCTGGGCTCGCCGGGTGCCTCGAAGTACACGAACTGGTTGATGTACAGGTTGGGCACGATCGGGCCGCTGATCCGATAGAACGTCGTGCTGCCGCTCTGCCAGCTCTCGACCGTCTTGCTCTGGCGCGTCCAGAAGTCGAGTGGCAGTGCGAACGAGCCGGCGTACAGCAGGTCGCCATCTTCGAGCGTCTTGTCGTTCTGATAGTCGTCGGCGGCCAAGCCCAGCGCGCGCGCCTTGACGCGCATGTTGATGTCTTTGGACACCAGCACCACTTCCTGCTTCGGCCGTCCCGGCGCGTCCTGGGCGTAAAGGTCGCGCAGCGCCTGGACCACGCCCAGGATCTGGTTGTCCGCCTTGCCTTGGGGCAAGCTGGTCGGCAGCGAGTAATCGAGCTGCGCCGTCTGGAAGAACAGCTTGCCGCCGGCCTCGCGATGCCCCGTGGTGTCGAGCTTGAGGCCCTTGGCGATGTCGGCGTCTTTGGTGCCTGCCAGTGCGTCGAGCGTGCGACTGGTCTGGCGGCCATTGCGCGCGACCTCGGTCGTGCCCTTCTTGTGGCCGTCGAGTTCTTCCAGCACGATCATCGGCAGGAAAATATCGTGTTCCTCGAAGCGGAACAGGCACATCGGGTCGTGCAGCAGCACATTGGTGTCGAGTACGAAGAGCTTGGCCGGGCCGGACGACTTGGCGCGGCGCGGCCGAGTGCTCTCCTGCGTTCCGCGCTCGTAGCGGGCACGCGCCGCTGGCGCGGGCGCCGGGACCTGGACTGGCGCAGGCGCGCGTTCGGTCCGGGCCTGCTGCGGCTCGGGCGTCAGTTCGGCTCTCACGGCAGGCCGCGGCTTCGTTTCAATTTGCTGGGCCGGCCCGGTGCCGGATGCAGATGCGCCGCCGGCGTCGGCGAGACGGCGATCGAGCAGTTCCAGAGGCTGCGTGCCGGCGACCGGCGCTTCGTCAGCGTGACGGCCACCTCCGCGTCGAGGCGCCTTTTGCGATGAGTGCGCTGGCGCGTCGAGCGCGTCGGGGGAGAGCAGGGCAGCGCGTTTCGTGGGGGCGGGAGGCAAGGGCATGTGGGAGGTCGCTCGCAGGATGGTGGGAACCAGAAAACGAAAAAGCCGCCTTAAGACCAAGGCGGCTTTGTTCGGGGGATGCGGTCGTGGAGCTCAACGGCATGAGGCCATTATGCACACCACGGATGACGCATCTGCAGCCGTTCGTGTTGCGCTTGCAACAGTCAAACAACCGCCAATCGCATTTTCATGCGGCTTTTTTCAGGGCCTTGACGGCTTTGAGCACGTCGTCGACATGGCCCGGAACCTTGAGGCCGCGCCATTCGGCCTTCAGGATGCCGTCGGCGCCGATCAGGAAGGTGCTGCGCTCGATGCCCTTGACCTTCTTGCCGTACATGATCTTGTTCTTGACCACGCCGAACATGTGGCACATCTTCTCTTCGGTGTCGGCGATCAGTTCGAAGGGCAGCTCAAGCTTGGCCTTGAACTCGTCATGCGACTTCATGTTGTCGCGCGACACGCCGAACACGGTAGCACCGGCCTTCACGAAGTCCTTGAAGCGGTCGCGAAACTGCATTGCTTCGGTCGTGCAACCAGGGGTGTTGTCTTTCGGGTAGAAGTACATCACCAGCACGTGACCGAGATGCGAAGTGTTCGACACCTTGAGGCCGCCGGTGG
>JAQGMP010000508.1 GCA_028292285.1 Variovorax sp.
TGGCCCAGCAGCAAGACTTCGACGGCAAGATCGCCGTCATCACCGGGGGCGCCAGCGGCGTCGGCCTGGCACTCGCCGGCCAGCTGCTGCGTGCCGGCGCCAGCGTGACGCTGGTCGATCGCGACGAGGCCGGGCTGGCCCGTGCGCAGGCCACGTTCGCCAGCGATCGCGTGCTCGCCGTGACGGCCGACGTGTCCCGGTCGGCCGATGTGCGCACCTATGTCGACCGCACGGTCGAGCGCTTCGGCCGCATCGATCTGTTCCATAACAACGCGGCCATCGTCGGGCCGCAGGCGTCGCTGCTCGACTTCGACGAGGCGGACTTTCATACCGTGTTCGGCGTGAACGTGCTCGGCGCGATGCTCGGGCTGAAGGCGGTCGGCAGCGTGATGCGCGATCAGGAAGGGAAGGACGGCAAGGGCGGCGGCACCATCGTCAACACCGCCTCGGTGTCGGGCCAGCGCAGCAGCCGGCCCGATGCCGGGCTGGCGCTGTACGGCGCGTCGAAGGCGGCGGTCATCCGGCTCACGCAACAGGCGGCACTGGAGTTCGCGCCGCTCGGCATCCGCATCAACGCGATCTGTCCGGGGCCGATCGACACGCCCTTGCTGCGCAGCACCTTTCGCGCGGAAGGGCGCTCGGAGGACGAGGTCGAGCGCCTGCTCAAACAGCACTTCAAGAACCAGCCGCTGGGCCGTGCAGCCACGGCCGACGAGGTGGCGGATGTCGTCTACTGGCTGTTAGGGGCGCATGCGAGCTTCGTGACGGGTGGGATTTATAACGTCGATGGGGGGATGACGGCTTGAGGCTGAAGGGCTGAGCTTCGTCCGCAATCAAACAGAGCGGTTCGATCTCGATCTTCCGGGACTGCGGCCCACGGCCCGCTTGAACGCCGCGCTGAATGCGACATCGGATCCGTACCCGACGCTTTCTGCGACCGCGGAAAGACGCTTGTCGCTTGTCCTTAACGCGAAGCCGGCCACGGCCATGCGCCAATCGGTGAGGTACTTGAGCGGCGGGACGCCGACCAGTGACTTGAAGCGCTCCGCAAAGGCGGTGCGAGACATCGCGACTGCAGAAGCGAGGTCGTCGACCCGCCACTGCCGGGCGATGTCCGCGTGCATCAACCCGAGCGCGGCCCCTATCTTCGGGTCTGCAAGAGCGCCGAGCCAGCCCGGCGCAGGAACGTCCGAGGCCAGATGGGCACGGAGGATCTGTACCAGCACCATGTTCGCGAGACTGGCCGCCGCGACCGGAGCGCCGGGTTTTTCCGTTCGGGATTCGAGGCGGAGCAACTCGAGCACCGCGCGCAGCGACGCCGCACTCTCGGAGGCCGCGGGCACGTGGACGACGGGCGGCAGCAGTCTCGACAAGAGGTCGCTCGCATCGTTGTCGAAAACGAATCGGCCGCCCGATGCAGAGATGCGTTCGCCTACGTCGCCGTAACGAACGACGCCATCCGCGCCGACACAATCGGCCAGAACAGCGCGCCCGTCGACGGTGTCGAGCGTCGGGTCGCTTCCCGTGCAATAGGGTTGGCCGCGCGTCAGCAGGTAAAAGTCGCCCGTCTCCAGCCGAAGCGGCGGTGTTCCGTCCTCGACCCAGAGCCAGAAGGACCCTTCGAGTACCCCCGCAAACTTGATGTGGCGAAGTCCGGTAAAGCGCATCGCCCACGCACCGCGGACCTCGAGCCGCGCCGCGACGACGCGCTCGACCCTGAGCAACGAAAAGACATCCGACAACGGGTCCATGAAGTGCGTACGTTCGATGATGAAATCGGGCGGAACGATGCTGGTTCGATCAGCGCCAAACGCCCATCATGAGGCATGCCAACACAAAGGAATCTCATGCCTGGAATCAAGGACAAGGTCATCATCATCACGGGTGCCAGCAGCGGCATCGGCGAGGCCGCTGCGCTGCTGCTGGCAGCGCGCGGCGCCAAGGTCGTGCTGGGTGCACGTGGCGCGGAGCGACTTGCCGCGCTGGCAGATCGCATCACCCGTGCTGGCGGTGAGGTGGCTTTTGCGGCGACAGACGTGACGCGGCGCGATGATGTGTCGAGCCTCGTCGCGCTGGCGCTGGAGCGTTATGGAAAGCTCGACGTGTTGATCGGCAACGCCGGCATCGGGCCGATCTCCCCGCTGGACGACTTGCGTGTCGACGACTGGGAAGGCATGGTCGACATCAATATCAAGGGCGTGCTCTACGGCATTGCCGCGGCGCTCCCGGTCTTTCGTTCACAGGGTTTCGGGCATTTCGTCCATACGGCTTCGACCGCTGCGCACCGCATCGTCCCCAACATGGCGGTCTATGCGGCCACCAAGATGGCCGTGCGCGCCATCTCCGAAGGCTTGCGGCAAGAAGCGGGAGACAAGCTCCGCGTGACAGTGGTTTCTCCCGGTTTCACGCGAACCAGCTTTGCCGAATCCATGACAGATCCTGCACTGAAAGCCCAGACGCTCGCTGCCATGGACAAGTTGGCGATGCCGCCGGATGCGATTGCCAGAGCGATGGCCTTTGCGATCGAACAGCCAGCAGATGTGGATGTCGGCGAGATCATCGTGCGCCCTACCGCGCAGGGTTGACTTGACCCTCCACCCGATCACTGCACCGTCGCAAACCCACCATTCTTCACCTGCAGCAACACACCGCCATAGCTCGGCTGCCGCGCACTGTTCACGCTCCATGTCCCGCTGCCGATCACTACTGGTACGCGGTTGAGCTTGCCGAGTTCGTCGCGGATCTTCGTGCGGTCGGGGTTGGGTCCGGCGTTTTGCACGGCTTGCGCGGCGAGTTGGCCGATGGTGTAGCCCATGGCCGCCCACACGTCCGGCGCAGCCTTGTAGTGCGCGGTGTAGGCTTTGACGAAGGCCACGTTCTGCGGCGACGGGTTGCTGGGCGCGTAGTCCGAAACGATGTACGTGCCTTCGACCGCCTTGCCGCCGATCTTGATGAAGTTGAGCGAGGCGAGGGTGGACGGGC
>JAQGMP010000513.1 GCA_028292285.1 Variovorax sp.
GGAAGAGGGCGGAACGCCGTTGGCCTACGAGCTGCCGGCGTTCGGCGTCACCATGCCTTTCAAGCCGACCGATTTCACGCAGGTGAATCCACACATCAATCGTTCGTTGGTCGCACGCGCCTTGCGGTTGCTCGATGTGCAGCCCACCGAACGCGTAATCGACTGGTTCTGTGGCCTGGGCAATTTCACCTTGCCGCTCGCGAGCGTGGCGCGCGAAGTACTGGGCATCGAAGGCAGCGACACGCTGGTCGCGCGCGCGACGGAAAACTTCGAAAAGAACCGCCCGGAAACTCCCAGCCGCCGCGCCTTGTCGGAAACGCGGTTCGTGGCGCGCGACCTGTTCGAAATGACCGCCGACATGCTGGTGGCCGATGGTGCTGCCGACAAATGGCTGATCGATCCACCGCGTGAAGGCGCGTTCGCATTGGCCAAGGCAATGGTCGAACTGCACGAGCATCCAGAGCTCCGCACCGGTGGCTGGACGCCACCGCAGCGTATCGTCTACGTAAGCTGCAATCCGTCGACGCTGGCACGCGATGCGGGGTTGCTGGTGAATCAGGCGGGCTACCGCTGCACGTTTGCTGGCGTGGTCAACATGTTCCCGCACACGGCGCACGTGGAGTCGATTGCGGTGTTCGAGCGCGCATGAAAAAAAGGGCCCGCGGGCCCTTTTTTGCTGACGCGATTGCAGCGCCTTGCCGTCATGCAACGGCGTCGTCAGTCGCGCTCGCCACCGAAGATACCGAGCAGTGCGAGCAAGCTCTGGAAAATGTTGAACAGATCCAGATACAGCGCCAGTGTTGCGCTGATGTAGTTCGTTTCGCCGCCGTCGATGATCTGCTTCAGGTCGTACAGCATGTATGCCGAGAAGATGCCGATGGCAGCGACCGAAATCACCAGCATCCCGGTGGTCGAGCCGACGAAAATGTTGATGACGCCACCGATGAGCAGGGCCAACACGCCGACGAACAGGAATTTGCCCATGCCCGACAAATCGCGCTTGATGACCGTGGCGAGCGAAGCCATCACGAAGAACACGCCGGCGGTGCCGCCGAAGGCCGTCATGATGAGTTCGGACCCGTTCTTGTAGCCCAGCACCATCGCGATCAGGCGCGACAGCATCAAGCCCATGAAGAAGGTAAAGCCGAGCAGCACCGGCACGCCGGCGGCCGAGTTCTTGGTCTTTTCGATGGCGAACATGAAGCCGAAAGCGCCGCCGAGGAAAACGATCAGGCCGAGTCCGCCGGTGAGCGCACCGGTGATGCCTGTAGCCACGCCGAACCATGCGCCGAGCACGGTTGGAATGAGGCTGAGCGCGAGCAGCCAATAGGTGTTGCGAAGTACACGCTGCCGATCGGCTTGCGGCAAGGTTTGGCCGAACGGCCCTTGGCCGGCGGCGGTGTCGAGGGTCGTGATGCGGTCGTTCATTGCTGAAACTCCTGGGGTTGCTGCTGAGCAGCAGGTGGGCGCATTCTAGGGGGCTGCAAGTGCCTTCCGAGACAAAAATCCACATTCGAGCCGGGCTACGGAATGTAAGGGGTGCGACCGTCTGGCGCCGTTATGCTTTGGCCTCCAACATCCTGCTTTTGACCATGAAAACCAAATCATTCCTCGAACTCGCCGACGTCAAGGTCATCGCCGCCGCAGCCGAGGCCGAAGCGCTTAAAAACAACTGGGCCGTGACCATTGCGATTGTCGACGACGGCGGGCATTTGCTGTGGCTTCAGCGGCTCGACGGTGCGCCTGCCATCTCTTCGCACATCGGCCCGGCCAAGGCGCACACCGCGGCGCTGGGGCGGCGCGAGAGCAAAGGGTATGAAGACATCATCAACGGCGGCCGCACCGCGTTCCTGACGGTGCCGGGCGTGCATGCGTTGCTCGAAGGCGGCGTGCCGATCGTGAAAGACGGCAACGTGGTCGGTGCCGTCGGCGTGAGCGGTGTGAAGTCGAACGAGGACGCGCAAATCGCAAAGGCCGGCATCGCAGCCCTGGGTCTTTGAGTCGTCCTCGCCGAGAACCTCGCCGAGAAAGCAAAACGCCGACCCAGGGTCGGCGTTTTTCATGAAACATCCAGCGTGAAAAAAAGCTTGGCTGGTCGGCGAACCGTTGGCTAGCAAAAACGACCCTTCGGAGATAAATCTCCTCGAGTCGCCCCACGATGAAACTTGCGCGGTGGCGGGTTGCCCTTTGACTATTTGGTCAGGATCAACTTGCCGAGTTTGGTGGCTTGCAGCCGGTAGAGCGAGCCGTTGTGCAGGATGCCGACCGTCTTGTTGCCCCGAAGAAGTTCTGCGCTTTCGACCAGGCCTGCCGCCGGGCTCGATGCCGCTGTCGGACTTGTGCCGCGCCCGGAATTGTCGAGCGACGGATGGTTCAGAACGGTGAACGCTTTGGCTGAGGTCGGCATATGAATCCTTTGCACGGTGCGGTGGCGACGACTGAATCGGACTGGAGCCGGGGGAGCAGATGCCCCTAAGGCGATGAGTAAATGATAATGATTCGCAAATACAAAGTCAATCGCGGCGATCAACTAAATTGACTTGCAAAACAACTCACTTGGCATCGGGCTCGGTAATGAATCCGATTTTTCGGACGCCGGCTTCGCGCGCTTCCGACATGGCCTTGGCGACCCGCTCGTAGCGCACGGCCTTGTCGCCGCGAATGTGCAGTTCGGGTTGCGGCTCCTTGGCCGCTTCGACGCTGAGCCGGCCCGGCAATTCAGCGTCGTCGATCTTCTGCTCGTTCCAGAAGTAGCTGCCATCGGCCGCGACGCTGAAAAGGATGTTCTGCGGCTTGCTTTGCTCCGGTTCGCTGGTGGCGCGCGGCAGGTCGATGGCCACGGCGTGCTTCATCACGGGCACCGTGATGATGAAGATGATCAACAGCACCAGCATGACGTCGACCAGCGGCGTCATGTTGATCTCGTTCATCACCTCATCGGGTTCGTCTTGCGTTCCGAAAGCCATGGCGATCAGCCTTTCTTGAGTGGCACGACGATGGCTTCGGTGCCGCCGCTCTGGACGCGCGCACCGGTCACGAAGTAGGCATGCAGGTCGTGCGCGAAGCTGTTCAGCTTGGTCAGCACGAACTTGTTGCCGCGCACCAGGTCGTTGTAGCCCAGCACGGCCGGAATGGCGACGGCAAGTCCGAGCGCCGTCATGATCAGCGCCTCGCCGATCGGCCCGGCAACCTTGTCGATGGTGGCCTGGCCTGCCGTGCTAATGCTCATCAGCGCGTGGTAGATGCCCCACACCGTGCCGAACAGGCCGATGAAGGGAGCCGTCGAGCCGACCGAAGCCAGGATCGCCAAGCCGGTCTGCAGGCGCGCGGTGAACTCGTCGATGCCGTTGCGCAAGCTGCGCGTGACCCAGTCGCTCACATCCAGCGTGTCATGCAAATGCACTTTGGTGTTGCGATGGTGCGCGGTGGCTTCGCGACCCTCGAGCGCCAGCACGCGGAATGGATTGCTGTCGTCCTTGCCGAGCTTCTGAAGTGCGGTCGCGAAATCTTCGCTGTGCCAGAAGTCGGACGAGTGCTTGGCAAGCCGCTTGTACTTGATGACGTCGATCGCCTTGATGAGGATGACAATCCACGACGCGAGCGACATGCCGATCAGCATCACTGCGACCGCCTTGGTAACGATGTCGCCCTGGTTCCAGAGGTTCATCAGGCCAAATTGAGAATTCATAAGGGGTCCAGGCTATTCGGAAAGGGTGAAGCTGATCGGCGCATTGAACAGACGAACTGTCTCTTCGTTGCCGCCGGCCAACGGGGTGATTTGTGATCGCAGCACGGCGTCGGCTGCGGCGCGATCAAGCCGGTCGAATCCGCTCGATTTGGCGATCTCTGCGCGCTTGGCCGAGCCGTTGCTGCTGAAGTAGGCCGCGATGATCACGGTCCCGCTTTCGTTGAGTTTTTTGCTCATCGCGGGATAGCCGGGCGAGGGCTTGCGTACCCACTGGACCTGGCCCGCGCTCAATTCGACCAGCTTGGGTGCCGGTGGCGCGGGTGGTGGCGCCGGAGGTGCGGGAGGCGTTGACGGTTGTGCCGGCGCCGGTGGCTGTGCGGGAGGCGGCGGTTCAACGACGCCGACCGGTGCATTCGGCGTCGGCACCGGCCGGGGCTCGCGAATGGCCTGCGGCCTTGGCGGCAGAGGCGGCTTCGTCAGCTGCTTTTGCGGTGGCGGAGGCGGAGGGGGCGGTGGCGGAGGAGGAGGATCCTTCGGCGGATCGATGAACTGGCTCATGATCTCGACCGGAATGACGATCTCGGCCGCTTTGCGAATCAAACCCGCCTGCAACGCCCACAGTGCTGCGAGGTGAAAAAGTACGACACCGCCAGCGATGAGGGTGTTGCGGGACAAGCCCAGCGCGGTTGGCGGTGAAGAGAAGCGGTCAGACACGATCAACCATTCGAGAGCGCGCACGCCAAAACGTGCCCGCGATGCAGCAGAAACCGCGATTTACTTACGAAATATCCACCAGGCCGAGCCAGCCACGAAGATCAGGCTGCCACCGAGTGCCGAGAAGAGTTCCATGCTTTGCTTTCCGTAATGGAATTGGCAAGCTGGATCGACTGCGGCCCGGTTTCGCGGTTCAGCGCGGCGACAGGA
>JAQGMP010000514.1 GCA_028292285.1 Variovorax sp.
AGCGGCATGTCGCTGGTCTACAGCGTGGGCGTCGCGCTGTTCGGCGGCTTCTCTCCGCTCATCAGCGCCTGGCTGCTGAACGCCACCGGCAACAAGCTCGCACCGGCCTGGTACCTGGTCGTGATGACACTGATCTCGCTCGTCGGCCTGTTGTGGCTGAAGGATCACACCGGCAAAGACATCGATGCCGCCGCTCTGCCGCAAGCGGCGCGCTGACCCCCAACTCAAAGGATTTCCGATGCAACGCACTGCTGCCACCCGCCACTTTTCCGGCACCTACGTCGAGGCCCGACGCAAATTTCTCGATGCCGCGGCACACGCCGGCGCCAGTGTCGAATCGTTCGTGATGGACCACGTGCGCGGCGCCTTGGGCGAAGAACTCGCCACCGACGTCGCCCGCATCGGTGCAGCCGATGCAAAGAAGCTCCTGGTCGTGACCTCGGGCACGCACGGGCCCGAAGGCTTCTGCGGCTCGGGCGGCCAGATCGCGACGCTGAACGATGCCAACCTGTTGGAGCGGCTTGAAAAGGCGAACGTCGCGCTGCTGCTGATCCACGCGGTCAACCCGCACGGCTTTTCGCACCTGCATCGCACCAACGAAGACAACATCGACCTGAACCGCAACTTCGTCGACTTCAACGCGCCGCTGCCGGTGAACGCGGGCTACGCCGATGTGGAACCCTTCGTGCTGCCGCCGACTTGGCCGCCGACCGCCGCGGACGATGCCGCGATGGCCGCGTACATCGAAGCGAACGGCATGCGTGCGTACCGCGCGGCCGTGACCGTGGGCCAATACACGGTGCCCGAGGGTCTGTTCTACGGTGGCACCGCGCCGTCGTGGAGCAACCGCACCATGCGCGCCATCTTGCGCAAGCACGGCGCATCGGCCACGCACATCGGCTGGATCGACATCCACACCGGCCTCGGCCCCTACGGCCATGGCGAGAAGATCTATCCAGGCCGCAACGACCCGGCCGAGCTGGCGCAGGCCCGCGCCTGGTGGGGCGCCGACGTGTTCGCGCTGTTCGACGGCGAATCGGCTTCGGCCAATACGTCGGGCCCCGTCGTCTCGACGGTGTACGACGAATGCCCGCAAGCCAGCGCGGCGTTGATGGGCCTGGAGTTCGGCACGCTGCCCGATCAGGAAGTGCTGCAGTGCCTGCGCGCGGACACCTGGCTGCGTCGCCACCCGGAAGCCTCGCCGGCACTGTACGGCACCATCCGCCAGCAGATGCGCGACGCGTTCTACTGCGACAACGACGAGTGGAAAGGCATGGTGCTGGGACAGACGCGCGTGGTGCTGTTGCAGACCTTGCAGGGATTGTCCAAAGCCTGAGCCGACGCGCTCAACCGCCGGAAGCGAGCTCCCGGCAGCGCTTCAAGTTGCTGTCGAAGCGCGGTGCGAGCCGCGGCTCGCAGACGTCGCCGTTCGGGATGATGCGGCACAGCCCGACCACCAGAAAATCGGACACGGCTTCGGTGCAGGTCGTGTAGCGGGTGAGCGCCGGGTTGTCGGTCGACTTGAAGCCCCACTGCTGGGAAAAATCGAGCATGCGTCCCATTGCATCTTCGAAGTAGTCGCGGTCTCGCTCGGCCACGGCGCCTTCCATCTTGGGCAATTCTTCGTTCAGAAACCCGATGGCGGCCCGCGGAAATTCGGCTGCGGCGGCCGCGTTCGACGGAGCGGTTTGCTGAGCCCATGCAAGCGGCGCAGCCGAAGCGGCAAGCCAGAGCAGTGACGCAGGCAGCCATCGCGGGAACGCAGATCGGACGGTCGTTGATTTGAATCGCATGGTCACGGATTTTGCTACGGGCACTCGCTACCATGCGCAACCGGTGCTCGACACCGGACCAACGAAAAACATCGGAGACACAACATGACCTCTCTCATCCGTGTTCGTGCGGCCCCCGCGCGTGCAACACTCACCGCAGTTGCCGCACTTGCCGCTCTCACCACGCTGGCCGGCTGCACCGGCATGACGACCACCGCGCCGCAGCGCCAGCTCATGCTGGTCGCCAACGACGAGAAGCAGTCGTGGAACGACGCCGGCGGCGTGATCCTCGCCGCGCAGGGCCGCGACACGGTGCAGGTGCTCGACATCGGCACCGATCCGCTGGCGCCCAGGTCGCTCGTGTCGCTGCAGCTCGACAACACCATCGCCGGGCCGCCGACCAATCTTGCGATCAACCCCGCCGAAACGCTGGCGCTGGTCGCCAACTCGCTCAACGTGATCGAAGAGAACGGCGTCAAGAAGCAGGTGCCCGACAACCGCCTGTTCGTGATCGACCTCACCACCAACCCGCCCAGACTGATCGACACGATCGCCATCGGCAAGCAGCCGTCGGGTCTCTCGATCAACCGCGCGGGCACGCTCGCGCTGGTGGCCAATCGCGCCGACAACTCGGTGAGCGTGCTGCGCATCGCTGGCAAGCAAGTGACGCTGATCGACACGGTGGCGATGGGGGATTCGGTAGCGCACGTGCGCTTCACGCCCGACGGGCGGCGCGCGCTCGCGGCAAAGTTTCCGAGCCACAAGATCGCGCTGCTCGATGTCGATGGCGAAAAGGTCACGTACAACAAGATCGACCTCGCTGCCGGACTGTGGCCGTACAACGTCGACGTCACGCCCGACGGCAAAATCGCGCTGACGGCGGACAACGGCAACTCCGGCGCATCGGACGGCCAGATCGACACGGTGAGCGTGATCGACATGGAGGCCGCGCCGCCGCGGGTGATCGACAAGGTGGTGGTCGGCGACGGCCCCGAAGGACTCGCCATCAGCCCGACCGGCCGGCACGCCGTGGCGGTGATCCTGCGCGGCAGCAACTCCGCGAAGAACGCGTACTTCTACAACCGCAACGGCTCCGTCGTGCTGCTGAAAATCGACGGCAAGAAGGTGACGCGCGGCAACGAGCTCGAGGTGCGCGGCCTGCCCGAAGGCGCGGTGTGGAGCGCCGACGGCAAGTACCTCTACGTCGGCAACTTCATCGACCAGGACATCAGCATCCTGCGGCTGGACGGCGACACGCTGGTGCCGACAGGCAAGTCGTTCGCGCTGCCGGGCCATCCGGCCGCGATGCGCAGCAAGACCAATTGATGGCGAGCCGAAAGAAGCCGGAGCGCGCGCCGCGCATGGTCGAGCGCGGCATCTTGTGCGTGCTGATCGGCGCGGCGGTGCTGCTGGCGCCGCGCTTTTTGCCGCCTTCGAACCTGATGAACACGGTGGCCGGCGCGTCGGTGGTGGGCTGGTTTGCCGTGGTGCTGGGCGCGGCACTCATCGTAGTTGACCTGATATCGCGCGGCCGGCATCGCAAGTAAGCTGGCGTTCTCCCTAAAAACCAATCCAACAGGAGACATCTGATGGAAAAAACCCTTCCCATTCCGGCGCGGCCGGCGGGACTCGCTTCGGCGAGCGAAGAATCGACCTACCGCAAGGTCACGGTCCGCCTGGTCCCGTTTCTTTTTCTTTGCTACGTGGTGGCGTACCTGGACCGGGTGAACGTCGGCTTCGCCAAGCTCGGCATGCTGACCGACCTGAACTTCAGCGAGACGGTGTACGGTCTCGGCGCCGGCATTTTCTTCATCGGCTATTTCATCTTCGAAATACCGAGCAACCTCATCCTGCACCGCGTCGGCGCCCGCATGTGGATCGCACGCATCATGATTTCGTGGGGCGTCATTTCAGCCGCGATGATGTTCGTGCAGACGCCGACGCAGTTCTACATCGCGCGCTTCTTGCTCGGCGTTTCCGAGGCCGGATTCTTCCCCGGCATCATCCTGTACCTCACCTACTGGTACCCGGCGGCGCGGCGCGGCCAGATCATCTCGATGTTCATGACGGCGGTGGCCATCGCCGGTGTCATCGGCAGCCCGATCTCCGGCTGGATCCTGCAGACCATGGGCGGCGTCAGCGGCTACGCGGCATGGCAGTGGCTCTTCTTGCTCGAAGGCATTCCGTCGGTGCTGATCGGCATCTGGGTCATCTTCTATCTCGACGATTCGATCGAAAAGAGCAAGTGGCTCGCGGCCGACGAGAAGGCCATGCTGGCGCGCAACGTCGCCGCAGACAACGTCGGCAAGGTCGCCACGTCGACCGCCGAAGGACTCAAGAACCCGAAAATCTGGCTCATGGCGCTGATCTACTTTTCGTTCGTGATGGGCCTGTACGGCGTCAGCTTCTGGCTGCCCAGCATCATCAAGGCGATGGGCGTGAAGAGCGCATTCGACGTCGGCTTGCTGACCGCCATTCCGTGGGTCGTCGGCGCCGCCTGCATGGTGCTGGTGGGCCGCCGGTCGGACCGCACCGGCGAGCGCCGCTGGCACATCATCGTGCCGGCGTTCCTGGGCTGCATCGGCTTCATCCTGAGCGTGCAACTGGCGTCGAACACCTTCCTGGCGATGGCGTCGTTGACGCTCGCGACGGCGGGTATTTTGGCGACGCTGCCGCTGTTCTGGAGCTTGCCGACCGCCCTGCTCGGCGGCACCGCGGCGGCGGCGGGCATCGCGCTCATCAATTCGTTCGGCAACCTCGCCGGCTTCGTCAGCCCCTACATGATCGGCTGGATCAAGGACATGACGAAGAGCACCGACAACGGCATGTACATGCTGGCGGCTGCCATGCTGATCGGCGGCTTGCTGGTGTGGTTCGGCGTGTCCGCGCGCGAAGTCGACAAAAGGTAGGCCGGGGCTTTCAGCCCTTGCGTCGAACCCTGTTGAAGAGTTCGACGCCCGCCAGCACGACGGCACCGGCCACCAAGCCGACGCCGGCGTTGACCAGCATCGAGCCGAGCGAGCCGAACACGCCGGTGGTGGCGGCCCAGGCTTCGACGGCGTGGCCGAAAGCCGGAACGCCGTGCACCAGGATGCCGCCGCCGACCAGAAACATCGCGACGGTTCCGGCCACCGACAACGCCTTCATCAGCCAAGGTGCCGCGACCAGAATGCCGCGCCCCAGCGCCTGCGCACCGGCACCCG
>JAQGMP010000525.1 GCA_028292285.1 Variovorax sp.
AAATCCGCGCGGATCTTCTTCGGCAAAGCGGCGCGTGTCCGGATCTTCCAGCGTGACGTAGGGCTTGTCTGCGAACAGGGCGCGGCATAGCGTGGTCTTGCCGCTCTGGCGCGGCCCGGTGAGCGTAACGACAGGGTATTGCCCAGCGAGTCGTGTAACGAGGGGCGCAATGTCACGAGTGATCATCGCGTCATTTTATCGACGTCCGTGCAAATTGAAGAAATGATCTTCAATTTGCACGAAGGGCGGCAGACGACGAATTCCGGTTCACCAGCACGATGCCTGCCGCCACACCCACCAGTGCGAGCACCAGCTGTGGCGTCAGCGCCTCGCCGAGCAGCACCACGCCGAACACCAGTGCGAAGAGCGGCGTCAGAAAGCTGAACGACGACATCTGCGTGGCGGGATAGTGCCGCAGCATCCACATCCACGCCAGGTAGGTCGCAAAGGCGCCGACGATGGTCTGCACGGCGATGGAGCTCCAGGCCCATGTCGAATAGCTCAGGCTCCAGTGCTCGCCGAGCGCTATCGAGACGAATGGGCAGACGACGGCGGCCACACCAACCTGGTAGAACAATGTTTTTTCGGGGCTGGCGGTGGCAAGCCGGGTGGTGCGCAGCGCCAGCGTCGTCAGGCCCCACAGCATGCCGGCGGCCAGACCCAAAGCGTCGCCGCGCCACTGGGTCGACGTTGTGTGGCCGATGCTCTCGCTGAAGGCCAGTACCACGCCCGCGAAAGCAATGGCCAGGCCGGTCCACTGCAGCGCACGCATGCGCTCGGCCGGCACCCAGCGCGGCAGCAGCAGCGCGACCCAGAACGGCGCGGTGTACAGGAACACGGTGAGGCGCGAGGCCGAGGTGTTCTGCAGCCCGAGGTAGATGCCGATGAACTCGCCGGTGAAGAGAAGGCCGGCCAGCAGGCCCGCGCCCAAGGTGCCGTCGCGCTGGAACAGCGGGACGCCGCGCCATCGGCACCACAGCCACAGCAGCAGCACAGCGCCGGCCGTGCGGATCGACGCCTGCCACAGCGGCGGGACTTCGGCGACGGTCGTCTTGATGAGGATTTGCTGGCCGCCCCAAGTGGCACAGCAAACGATGAGAAGGGTGATGGCGAGGGTGTCGAGGTGGGTTTTGCGTTCGATCATTCGGGCTGTCTTCTGGCTTTGTCTGTCGTCGTTCTTGTCGGTCTTCGCGGCTGCTTCTAGCGGTGTCTTTTCGTCGTTTTCTCGTCGCCATTCCGGTTGTACAGACGGCCGCACCGCCCGCACCGCACGACTTACAGCGGGTGCTCGGTATAGAACCGGCCGCCGTGATACAGCAGCGGCGATTCGCCCTCACTGTGGGTGCAGCGCTCCACTTCGCCGACGAAAATCACGTGGTCGCCTTCGTCGTAACGGCTGCGGTTGAAGCATTCGAAACTGGCGGCCGAGCCGACCAGCACCGGCGCGCCGCCGAGCCCTTCGGTGAAGGCCACATCGGCCCAGCGGTCGACGTTCTTGGTCGCGAAGCGCTCGGCCAGCGCCTTCTGGCTCGCCGCGAGGATGTTGATGGTGTAGTGCGACCCGGTGCTGATGGCCGGCATCGACGAAGCACTGAGCGCCAGGCTCCACAGCACCAGCGGCGGATCGAGCGAGACCGAGTTGAAGCTGTTGGCGGTGAGCCCGACCAGCGTGCCGTCGGCCGCGCGCGCGGTGACGATGGTCACGCCGGTGGCGAACATGCCCAGCGCATTCCGGAACTCGTCGACCGAGAAAGAGGGCGGTTGCGCCTGGGCGGGGAGGGTCACTGGCGTCTTTGGCGTCACTGGCAAGGCGTGTTCAAAAGAGGAGAGCCATTCTGGCCGATCGCTCCATGCCTCGCTGTCGTCGAAGCGCCTGTTCGCGCATGCGTTCTGGCAAGGCTAGCCGAAGAACCAGTAGCAGACCGCGATCGCCGCGACGACGCCGGCCAGTTCCGCCAGCAGCGCACACGCCACCGCATGCCGGGCACGCTGGATGCCGACCGCGCCGAAGTACACCGCCAGCACATAGAACGTGGTCTCGGTGCTGCCCTGGATGGTCGCGGCGACCAGCGCCGGAAAGCTGTCGACGCCCTGGCTCTTCATGGTTTCGATCAGCATCGCGCGCGCCGCGCTGCCTGAAAAAGGCTTGACCAGGGCCGTCGGCAGCGCATCGACGAAGCGTGCGTCCCAGCCGCCGGCCGTCACCAACCAGCGCAGGCCACCGAGCACGATGTCGAGCGCGCCCGACGCGCGCAGCACACCGACGGCGCAGAGCATCGCCACCAGATAAGGCAGCAGGTTCTTCGCGATGTCGAAGCCTTCTTTCGCGCCCTCGACGAAGCATTCGTAGACCTTTACGCGGCGCAACGCACCGGCCACCAGAAAGATCAGGATGATGCAGAACAGCACGAGGTTGCCGAGCAGCGACGACAGCGATGCGATGGCCACCGCCGACAGCGTGCCGAGCAGCGCCATGAAGCCGCCCAGCAGCAGCGCGCCCGGCAGCAGGTAAGCCAGCACGACCGGGTCCCACAGACGCAGGCGCTGCACCACCGCGACCGACAGCAGGCCGACCAGCGTCGACGCGCTCGTCGCCAGCAAGATGGGCAGGAAAACCATCGTCGGGTCGTGCGCGCCTTGCTGTGCGCGGTACATGAAGATCGTCACCGGCAGCAGCGTGAGCGACGACGCGTTGAGCACCAGGAACAGGATCTGCGCGTTGCTTGCGGTGGTCGTGCTCGGGTTGAGCGACTGCAGCTCGCGCATCGCCTTCAGGCCGATCGGCGTGGCCGCGTTGTCGAGGCCTAGCGCGTTGGCAGCGAAGTTCATGGTGATCAGGCCCAGCGCCGGATGCCCGGCCGGCACCCCGGGCATGAGCCGGCGAAAGAGCGGCCCGAGCGCGCGGGCCAGCGCAGCCACAAGCCCCGCCGCTTCGGCGATGCGCAAGAAGCCGAGCCACAAGGTGAGCGTGCCGAACAGCAGCACCATCACCTCGACCGACAGCCGCGCCATCGCGAACAGGCTCTCGACCAATGCCGCGAACACGGCCGCATCGCCGCCGACGAGCCAGCGCCCGAAAGCGGCCAGCGCCGCCACCACGAAAAATCCCAGCCACAACCCGTTGAGCACGCGCGTCCCTCTCGATGCCGGCCGATGATAGGGGGCTGCCCGCTGCCGGCCGAGGCTGACCCGGATATGACTTACGGGGGACTTAGGGTGACTCCTTCGTGGCGCGCACGGGCACCACTTCCTCACTACAGTTCGCCCATGCAGTTTTCCCCACGACATTTCGCCGGCGGCCTCCTCGTGCTGGCGACCCTTCTGCTCGGCGGCTGCTTCACGCTGCCGCCGGCTGTGCCGAGCACGCCCAGCTACGCCATCACCGACGTCGACAAGACGACGCTCGCCAAGCTGGCCGCGCAAGACGCGCCGCCGCCCGCGCCCGACGGCTCGCAGTTTTCCGGGTTTCGGCTATTGCCCGAGGCGGCCTTCGCCTTCGACGCACGCATCTCGCTGGCCCGCAATGCCGAGAAGTCGCTCGACGTTCAGTACTACCTCATCAACAACGACGATGTCGGCTTGCTGCTGCTGAAGGAACTGCGCGAGGCGGCGGAGCGCGGTGTGCGCGTGCGCCTGCTGGTCGACGATCTCTACACCGGCGGTGAAGACGAGTTGTTCGCTTCATTCGCAGCGTTCCCGAATGTCGAAGTGCGGTTGTTCAACCCGCTGCCATCGCGGGTAAGTTCGCTGGTGGCCCGGCTGGCGCTGTCGTTCTTCGACTTCGCCCGCATCAACCATCGCATGCACAACAAGCTGATGGTGGCCGACAACAGCTTTGCGGTGTCGGGCGGCCGCAACATCGCCAACGAATATTTCATGCGCAGTACCGCCGCGAACTTCATCGACATGGACGTGGTGTCGAGCGGGCCTATCGTGCACGACATGTCGAAGGCTTTCGACATGTACTGGAACAGCGACCACGTACGGCCGATCGAGACGATCGCGCCGCTCAACGTTTCAAAGGAGGCTGCCCGGCAACGCTTTGACGAGATGGCGCGCGCCGCCGTGCCCGACGTGCCATTGCGCCCGCGCGACGTGCTGCAAAAATCGCCGCTCGGCGAAGAACTCCTGACCGGCAAGATCGATCGCCGCTGGGCCAAGGCGCATCTCTTTGCCGACAACCCCGAGAAGATCACGCGCGATCGTGATGCGGCGTTTCGCGGCAGCGTGACCGAAGGCGCGCTGGGCGTGATCGACGGGGCCAAGGAGAAGGTGATCATCGCTTCGCCGTATTTCATTCCCGGGCCGATCGGCATGGCGATGATGAAAAAGCAGATCGGCGCCAAGGAGCAGGTGGTGGTGGTCACCAATTCACTCGGCTCGACCGACGAACCACTGGCTTACGCGGGCTACGAGCGATACCGCGCCGACATGCTGAAGGTCGGCGTGACCATCTACGAGATCGCGCCGCGCTACAGCTTCAACAAGCGATTCGGCGATTTCGGCAAATCGATCAGCCGGCTGCACG
>JAQGMP010000535.1 GCA_028292285.1 Variovorax sp.
ACAGGAGGCCGAATGGACCGTATCGATGCAATGCAGGCATTCGCCCGCGTGGTGGAAACACGCAGTTTCACCAAGGCAGCCGAGACATTGCACATCAATAAGACCACTGTCACCCAGCTGGTGCAGCAACTGGAAAAACGGCTGCGCGTCAAGCTGCTCAATCGCACCACGCGCAAAGTGAACGCCACCGCCGACGGCGCGGCCTACTATGAGCGCGTAGTGCGTCTTCTGGCAGATCTGGACGATGCCGAGACCAGCTTGTCGAGTGCCTCGGCATCGCCCAGGGGTCGACTGCGGGTGGATGTACCCAGCCCGCTGGCACGCATGATTCTGGTACCGGCACTGCCAGCGTTCCATCTGCGTTTCCCCGACATCCAGCTGGACATGGGCGTGAGCGATCGCATGGTGGACGTTATCGGCGAAAACGTGGACTGCGTCGTGCGGGGTGGCGAGCTGACCGACCTGTCACTGATGGCGCGCCGCGTGGCGGACTTGCGACTCGGCGTCTATGCAGCACCGAGCTACCTGGAACGCACCGGCCAGCCGTCGCACCCGCGCGAATTGGAGAACACGCATCACCGCATCGTCGGCTTCCTGTGGTCACGTACCGGCAAGTCATTCCCCTATGCCATGCATTGCGACAGCGACAGCGAGGATGATCCCGAGCGCATCGAAGTGCAAGGCCGTCACGACTTTTCGGTCGACGACGGCAATGCCTACCTCGCGGCGGGCCTGGCCGGGCTGGGCATTCTTTGGCTGCCGGACTACATGGCCAAGGCGCACGCGGCGCTGGGCGAACTGGTACCTCTGTTCACGGGCTGGCGGCTGGATCCGATGCCGCTGTACGTGGCATTTCCACCGAACCGACATGTCAGCGCCAAGCTGCGGGTGTTCATCGATTGGGTGGCCGAGCTGATGGGAGCGCATGCGCCGGTAGTGAAGTGGCCTAGTGCGTGATCTGGAATGCACCTGAAAGCCGAGGGAATACTTGGCGAAGACAGGCCATAGGACAGCTTACGGATTCTTGCCGAACCGACGCTGCAGCAACCCAGCATCTTGACACGCGGCAGCCTACGCCATGTTGCAGCAATGTTGGCCAGAGATAGTTGAGCTGAGCGGGTCGGCCGAGGCGTGCGGGTCGGCGCATCCGAAGATTTTTCCCAAGGCCGCTTTTGTTAGTCAATTTGGAGGATCACGATGAGAATTCTTCTGGTCGAGGATGAAAGGGAATTCGCCGACACATTGCGCGTTGCGTTGGAGCGCGAGCGTTTTGTGGTCGATCATGTCGATCGGTTGACCATGGCGCGAGAGGCGGCATTGACAGGACCTTATGACCTTGTCCTGCTGGACAGAACGTTGCCGGATGGTGACGGCCTTTCGCTCGTTCCGGCGTTGCGGGCGACCAACCCCGGTCTTCCCGTCATTGTGCTGAGCGCGCGTGGGGAGTTGTTGGATCGGATCGCCGGTCTCGACGAGGGGGCAGACGACTACCTCATCAAGCCGTTCGCGCTCGATGAGATGTTCGCGCGTATCCGGGCGGTGCGACGTCGTCCCGCGGAACTCGGCATCGAAGAGATCCGTGCTGGTGCGCTCGTCTTCGATTTGACGAACGACGAAGCAGTCGTTGCCGGCGTCTCGCTCGATCTCGCCCGGCGGGAGTTGCGGGTCCTGGCAACGCTCATGAAGCGCCGGGGACGGACGGTATTGCGGGAATCACTCGAGCAGGCGGTTTTCGGCTTCGATGACGAAGTGCAATCGAACACGCTCGACTCACATATCTCTCGGCTTCGCCGCAAGCTGACCGATGCTGGCGCGGATGTCGAGATCCATGCCGTCCGGGGTGTGGGCTACCTGCTGCGGGCGACGCCGTGATCGGGAAGTCGCCCTCGCTGAAGCGACCACTGATCGTTCAACCACTGATCCTCCAGTTCGCAATCCTTTTCATCTCCGTCCCGATCATCGTCGCCCTGGCCGTCCGGGCGGACAGCGGCGGCCCCTACACCAGCGAGGCGATCACGCCCGTCATCGCGCGCGCGATCGCTCGGACCGGCGAAGGCCGTCTCGAAGTCCGCATGACACCGGAACTGGCCGAACTTCATTCCGAGACGCCGAGTCTCTGGTTCGTGGCCGAAGACGACGCCGGCCGGAGCGTCACCTTCGGAGAGGTCCCTACGCAATACGCATCGCTCGTTGGAACGTTGAACGATCTTTCGTATGGGCATCTGCGGGATCGGTCGTCGCCCTACCTGCTGTCGGCTGTGATCCGAAGGGAGAGCGCACCGGCCGGAATGATCACCGTCCTGGGTCATGGCAAGCTGACCACGCTGAGCATCGTCGTCATCCTGGCATCCAACGTCGCCGCCATCCCGATCTTTCTTCTTTTGGCGCTGCTTTCGCTGATCGTGACACCGTGGATCGTCAGGCGATCGTTGGCCGGCGTGTCCAGGATTTCGCGAGAAGCGGAGCAGATCAACGCGGGCCAACGCGGCAGGCGCCTGAGCGAAGAGCAGGTGCCGAGCGAGATCGCGCCGCTGGTTCGGGCGGTGAACGATGCGTTGGGACGTCTCGACGAAGGCTACGAACGGCAGCGCCGGTTCATCGCCTCGGCGGCGCACGAACTGCGGACGCCCATTGCCATCCTGCGAGTGAAGGTTGACTCTGCCGACGAAGCCGCCACGCGCAGGCTCAGCATCGACGTCGAGCGGCTGGGCAACCTTGCCGAGCAACTGCTGGATCTTCAACGTCTGGAGTCCGAAAGAACCGACACGGACATCAATCTCGCATCCCTGGTGCGTCGTGTGGCCGGCGATCTGGCGCCGCTGCTCATCGCTTCGGACCGCACGATCGAAGTGATTGTCGATGGGGCGCCGCCGGTGCGCGGCGACGCTGGTGCCATCGAGCGGGTGGTGACCAATCTGGTTCAGAACGCCATCGAACATGGTGGACGCCTGGTGACCATCCGGGTTGCTGGATCGGGGTTCGAAGTGGAGGACGACGGTCCCGGCATACCCCCCGAAGAGCGTGAACGCGTGTTCGAGCCGTTCCATCGATTGCGCCCGCGATCGACAGGAACCGGGCTCGGACTTCACCTGGTGCAACAGGTCGTCGAGCAGCATGGAGGCCACGTGTCGATCATCGGGGCGCCGGGGGGCGGCACGATCGTGCGCGTCGAGTTTCCAGTCCTTTGAGCATCCCCGGCCGGCCTCTGGCGCTTGGTCCATGTCCACGCAATCTTGAGCGGCTTCAATGGTGGCATGGCACACCACCGCATACCTTCTCCCGATCACCGTGGCCTTCGCGGCGCTTCAGTCGGTCCTGACAACGACGCGTCCGAAACCATCAACCGAAATGCAGCGCCAGAGACGAACGCGATGGACAGCCGTTTCTTCGCGCTTCGCTGTCGACGCGCCTTGGTGCTGGCCCCCTGGATCCTGCTGAGCACTATTGTCACGGCTTGCGCATTTGCAGGCGAGCCGCGAAAAATGGCTTCCCACCATGACGGCGCTGCCTGCGAAAGCTTCGGAGCGCACTACGGCTCCCCTGAACATGCCAGGTGCCTGCTCGTGCAGCAACAACGGCGCGACGCCGAAACCACCGACGCTTTGGAGCGGCAGCGACTCTCGTCCGAGATCGCCAGGAACAACGTGGAAACGGTTCGCCGAATGCGTTGCGAACGCGAGGCAAAGCGTGAGCGCAAGAGCGGTATGCGACCTCGGCCGTGCTGGTGAGGCCCATGGCGAACACCACGAACAAGACCATGAACAAGACCACGACGCACTTGATGCGCAGAAATATTCTTGGCATCGTTGCGCTTCTGGCGAGCCTGCTTGCAGGCTGCATCGACCCGGCCCCTAAAAAAGACAGTCCAGCCGTCAAGTACCCGACGACGCCGCGAGGCGATGTGATCGAAACCCATTTCGACAATTCGATTGCCGACCCCTATCGATGGCTGGAGAACGATCCCGGTAAAGACAAGGATGTCGCGGCCTGGATACAGGCGCAAAGGCGCACGACGTCCGGCTACCTCGATACGCTGCCGGGACGCGATGCGTTCCGCAAGAGTTTGACCTCGGCGAACAACTATGAACGCATCAGCGCGCCGCAAAAAGAAGGCGGCCGCTATTTCTATACCCGCAAGGGCGGGCAACGGGACCAGGCGGCACTTTGGGTTCGAGACGGGGCCAACGGCGTCGATCGCGTGCTCATCGACCCGGCACTGTGGTCTGCCGACGGGTCGATCGCGCTCGCTGAATGGAAAGCTTCCGAGGATGGAAGGCACTTGGCCTATGCCGTGCAGGACAGCGGCAGCGACTGGCGCACGATCAAGGTTCTCGACGTCAGCACAGGGCGATTGCTTGCCGACGAAATGAAGTGGGCACGGTTCACGCAGATTGCCTGGGCCAAGGACGGTTCAGGTTTCTATTACTCGCGCTATGCCGAACCCAAAGGGGGCAATGAGGATGGTTCCGGCCTGTCGAATCATGCCGTCTACTTCCATCGGCTCGGCACCGCGCAGGCACAGGACAAGCTGTTCTACGCGACACCGGACCATCCCGAGCGGCTGAATGCGGTTGGCGTCACGAGCGACGGCCGCTATGCCATTACCTACTCTTCCAGCGACCTGACGCGTGCCGACATCACGGTCACGGATCTTGAAAGCAAGCTTCGACTGCCACGCAAGCTCATCGAGAACCCGGCGCATCGCTGGTCCGTCATCGGGAACGTCGGCACGACCCTCTACCTGAGCACCGACAAGGATGCCGAACGGACCAAGATCGTGACGGTGGACCTCGCCGCGTCCCAGCCCATGT
>JAQGMP010000546.1 GCA_028292285.1 Variovorax sp.
TGGACGATGCGGCGCTCGGCCACGAGGAACAGGATATTGAGCGCATAGCCCAACGCGCCGGCAGCCAGGATGGCCGCGTACATGCTCTTGACGTTGAGCACCTGCTGCGCATCGATGATGCGATGGCCCAAGCCGTTGTCGGAACCGATGAACATCTCCGCCACGATCACGATCACCAGCGCCATCGACACCGCCGAGCGAAGCCCGACGAACGACGGCTGCAGGCTTTCCCAGATCAGCACGTCCTTGAACACCTGCCAGCGCGAGGCCCCCATCACCTTGGCCGCCATCACGCGCTGCTTGCGTGCATTGATGACGCCGTAAGCGCTGTTGAAGATCACGATCAGGAAGGCGCCGAAAGCCGCGATCGCGATCTTGTTGATGTCCGACACGCCGAAGATCAACAGGAACAGCGGGATCAGTGCGGACGAGGGCGTCGAGCGAAAGAAGTCGATCAAAAACTCGACGCTGCGGTAGGCGCGCTCGTTGTTGCCGAGCAGCACGCCGAGCGGCACCCCGATCACGGCGGCGATAAAGAACGCCTGCACCGTGCGCCACACCGTGACCGCGAAATCGAGCAAGAGCGGCCCACCGGCCAGCCCGGTCGCGAGCGCATGCAGCGTGTCGATCGGCGTCGGCAGCAGGATCTGCTTGATGAAGCCGAAGCGCACCACCAGGTCCCACAAGATGAACAACACGATAGGCCCGATGACGGGCGTAAAGCGGTCCCACAGAGGCGCTTTGGGAATCGACGCGGCGGCAGCGCCGGCCGGCGGAGTCCACGGTACCGCCGTGGTGACGTCAGCTTCTGCCATGGCAATCTCCCAGGGGCTTTGACTGATTCAGGAACACCGCGGAACCGGCTTTGCCGGGCCGCTGATGTTGCCCCCGGTCAGGGGGCCGGCGGAGCGACACGAAGTGCGCGAGCGTGGGAGCGAGCCTCATCTCTTCATGCCTTGTAGAGCAGCGGCTCGACCGGCACCTTCTTCTCGAAGATGCCTTTGTCGCTGAAGAGGTCGTAGAACTTCTGGAAGTACGCGACGTCGCTCGGCTTGAACTCGTTGTAGAGCATGTACGACGCCAGCGGCACCTCGTTGGTGAGCGGCCCTTCGATGGCCGTGTAGCCCTTCATGAACTGGCGTGCTTCGTCGGGCTTGGTGCGCACGAGTTCGACGCCGCGTGCATACGCTGCGATGAACTTCTTCGATACCTCGGGGTTTTTCTTGATGAACTCGGTCGTCAGGCTGGCCGCGCCGCCATGCCACGGCGCCATCGGATCGCCCAGGATGTACTTGGCGACAACCCCCGCTTCGATCACGCGGGTGGTGCCGTTCATGCGGCCGATGGTGCCGGTCGGCTCCAGCGTGTAGCAGGCGTCGACCTGGCCTGCGACCAGCGAGGCGACGTGCTGGCCGATGGGCAGCTCCGACACGACGGCGCCGGTGGCGCCTGCGCGTTCGAGCATCGTCTTGGCCAGCGTCACGTTCTGGATGCCAGGGCCGGACGCGACCTTCTTGCCCTTGAGGTCGGCCATCGTCTTGATGGCGCTGTCCTTGCCGGTGATGAACTCGTCGAGCACGTATTTGACGTTGCTCGGGTTGGTGCAGAAGATCTTGAAGAGACCGGGCTGCGCGATCTCGCCGATGGCGAGGTTGGCCGTGCCGGTGCCGTTGGCACTGCCGTCGCCGCGGCCCGAAAGCATCGCTTCCATCACCTGCTGCGCACCGGCGAACTTGAGCGGCTCGACATCGAGTCCCGCTTCCTTGAAGTAGCCTTTTTCGACCGCCGCGAAGAACGGCAGGCCGGCCGCGACGGGCCAATAGCCCAAGCGGATTTTGGGCCCGGTCTGGGCGCGGACGATCGCCGGTGCCGCCAGCACGGCGAGCCCCGCGGCGCCCGCCTGCAAGACCTGCCGGCGCGACGCGCGATGAAACTGTTCGGGGTTGCTCATGGACTCGGGCTCCTCGTTGAATGGGAAGGGGACGGAAAGGGGCGAAGAAAGGGGCGAAGAAAGGGGCGAAGAAAATAAGTCGCGCGTCAGGAGCGCGATGCGATGTACCGGCGCCAGCCGCCGTGATGCGAGATGTCTTCGGCGCCGGCGAGCGCCAGTGCTTCGCAGACGAAGCCCTGCACGCTGCTGCCGTCGGCGAGCGTCAGCGTGCCGATGCCGAGCGGCGCGGGAATGAGCGCGACGAAGCTGCCGTACTGCGACATGGGCATCTCCCACACTTCGAGTTCGAGCGCGACGCCTTCACCCGGCGCGACGCGCACCATGCCGGGCTTGGGCGGCACGGTGCCGGGCAGGGCGTAGAGGCGGTAGCTGGGCGCGCTTTGCGTCTTCGCGGTCAGCGTGGCGCCGCGCTCGGTGAGCTGGCTGTTCAGCGGCATGCCCGAGAGGTGCG
Organism: Variovorax sp.; assembly: GCA_028292285.1. Classification (GTDB taxonomy): domain Bacteria; phylum Pseudomonadota; class Gammaproteobacteria; order Burkholderiales; family Burkholderiaceae_C; genus Variovorax. The sequence continues at coordinate 2,403 of JAQGMP010000546.1, forward strand.
CACCGACGACGGCGACGCGTGCCATCGGTGACGCTGACGGCGCTGATGACGCCGAGGCCATCGATGCGTGAGCGAACACGTCGACGGGCGGCGGCAGCGGCTCGCCGGTCGCACCCTGCGTGAGTCCGCTGGCATGGTGATAGCGCTGCCCCAGTTCCGCCAGTTGCAAATCGCTGCCGCACAAGCCGATCAGCGTGATGCCGAAAGGCATGCCGTCGGGCCGCAGGCTGCTCGGCACCGAGATCGCGGCGTAGTCCAGCAGGTTGACGAAGTTGGTGTACGCGCCGAGGTTGCGGTTGAGCACGACCGGGTCGGTCTGCATCGCTTCGATCGTGTAGTGCGTCGGTGCGGTCGGCACGAGCAGCAGGTCGATGTCGTTCCACATCGGTGCGACTTGCTGGGCCAGCGTGCGCAACCTGATTTGTGCGTCGACCAGATCGGCTGCGCTGTAGCCGCGACCGGCCGCGAGGATGCCGCGCACCGGATCGATCACGTCGGCTTCGTGCGCGTCGAAGAATTCGCGCACGGCGGCGTAGCGCTCGGCGACCAATGCGCTGTCGTAGAGCAGCGCAGCGATTTCAGCGAGCGGGCCATAGTCGATGGTGACTTGAACGCCGCCCATGCTTTCGAGTCGCCCGATCGCATCCGCGAACGCGGCTTCCGATGCGTCGTCTCCGAAGAACGCCAGCGTCGATGGCACGCCGAATCGAAAGCGCTTCGGATACGGCGTGCGGCTCAACTCAAGCCGTCGCGCGTACGGGTCCGCCGCATCGAAACCCTTGGCCGCATGCAGCACCTCGAGCGCCATGCCCACGGTGCGCGCAAAGATCGAAACGCAGTCGACGCTCTGCGCCGCCGGCACCACGCCGCGCGCACTGATCAGCCCGCGCGAGGGCTTGATGCCGACGATGTTGTTGAGCCCCGCCGGCACGCGGCCCGAGCCCGCCGTGTCGGTACCGAGCGAAAAGTCGACCTGCCCCGTCGCGACGACACAGGCCGAGCCCGAACTCGATCCGCCGGAGACATAACGCGCGTCGAAACTGTTGGGGACAGCGCCATAGGGCGACCGCGTACCGTTGAGGCCGCAGGCGAACTGGTCGAGGTTGGTTTTGCCGGCGCAGGCTGCACCGGCATCGAGCAGGCGCTGCACCAC
>JAQGMP010000577.1 GCA_028292285.1 Variovorax sp.
CCGGCGAAGAACGATCCGTCGACCATGACCGCGGCGCCCGGCGGCGGTGCCGGCAAGGTGTGGGCCAACGACGAGAGCAAGGTCTACCACTGCATGGGCGACCGCTACTACGGCAAGACCAAGAAGGGCGAGTACCTGAGCGAGGCCGACGCCAAAGCCAAGGGCATGCACGCCTCGCACAACAAGGCCTGCGCAGCCTGACCTCGGGCGGCCGGAACCCGGGCGGCTAGAACCGCTCGTCGGCGCCCAGGTAGCGCCATTGGCCGGCGGGCAGGTTGCCTAGCACCACGCGGCCGATGCGGATGCGCTTCAAGCCGACGACCTTGAGGCCCACCTGCTCGCACATGCGGCGGATCTGGCGCTTTTTGCCTTCGGTCAGGATGAAGCGCAGTTGCTCGGGGTTTTGCCAATCGACCCGCGCCGGCTTGAGCGGCTGGCCGTCCAGGCTCAGGCCTTGGCGTAGCCTGGCGAGCAGCGCGGGCGGAAAGACCGCCTGCACATTCGTCGTAATGGCATCGTCGTCATCGATGCGCACCAGTTGCCCCATGGGCGCGGGCCGGCCCAGGCCGTGATAGGCCACGCGGACCAGGTACTCTTTTTCCATCCCCGAGTCTTCGCCGATCAGCTGGCGCGCCACACGGCCGTCTTGCGTCAGCACCAGCAAGCCGACCGAGTCGATGTCGAGCCGGCCGGCCGGCGCCAGGCCGCGCAGCTGCGGCGGCGAAAAGCGATTGCGGCTCGGATCTTCGCGCCAGTGCGTGCGCGGATTGATGAGTACCACCGCCGGCTCGTGCCCGTCTTCGGCCTGGCCGCTCACGTAGCCCATCGGCTTGTGCAGAATGATCGTCACCTGCTGCTGCTGATGCTGCTCGGCCTTGCGGTCGACCTCGACACGGTCAGAGGGCGTCACCTTCACGCCCATCTCTGCCGGCCGGCCATTGACCTTGACCCAGCCCTGCGCGATCCATTCGTCGGCCTCGCGGCGCGAGCACAGCCCGAGCTCGGCCATGCGTTTGTTCAGGCGCACGGCGCCGGGGGTGGATGGTGTGGACTCGGTCATGGTGCGGTGGGACCAGAGTCTACCGAGCCATGCCATCGATGCGATTCATCTGCGCGATTCGTCAACGCATCGAGACGCTGCAAGTCGCCGGGACGCGGACCGCTTTCGGCGTCGGCGAAGAACAGCGTCCGCAGGGCGGCGATGTTTTGATTTTCGCCAGGCGCTGTGAACTGGAGGTTCACCAGAAACGGCACGAGCACGGCGGCACGTATCTGTCGCTCGTCGATGAGCCGGCGAAGCACGACGTCGAACGGCTGCGCCGGGCTCGCACGCAACAGCGGTAGCAGCGTGCGGCGTCCACCGGGCGTCACCATGTAGCCGGCCGCGCCTTCCGAATAGAGGCCGCGCGCATCGAGCACATCGACGCCGTCGGTGTGCCGTTGCCGTGCATGCCAAAGCTTTGCCAGGTTGTCCGTGGTGAGCACCGGTTGGCATTCCAGCAGGATCACGTCGTACTGCCGCAGCGCCAGCATGGCCGGGTTGCGGAGCAGTCCGGGCAGCAAGGGGCTGATGCGCGCACCGGCATCGAGGATGAGCGTCACCGCCTCGGGCGCCGCACGCTCTATCGCGCCAAGATGCTCCGCAAAGCCGCGCTGCCCGGCAAGCGAAAGAGAGGCGGGCACCATCAGCCGCCGGACCCACGCCATGCCCAATGCCTTCAGTTGCGCCTGCATCGCCTCCTGCCGCGCTGCGCCGCGATGCATTGCGAGGTAGCAGGCATCGACCGGCACGATGCCGTCACGATTGGCATCGCACAGGCGCCGCAGATGACGCATGGTGGCCGCGAAGACCGGACGATCCGCCCGGCCCAGCTGCGCGCGGTACAGCGGGTCGTGCCGCCAGCGCCGCAGGTTCGGCGAATGCCCGGAACGGATCATGCGTTCGGCTTCCTGCGGAAAGAGCGGCAAGGCTTCACCGCGCGACGGGCCACGCGACAAGCCGCTCGCAGGCCGTTGCAGCGGCGCATGCACGTCGTCGTGCACCAGCGCTTGCAGGGCGCGAGGCAGGTCGATGCCGGCTTCTGCCGCCAGAACGAACTGCGGCACCGGCCGCCCGTGCTGCTCGGTCAGCACGACGCTGCCATCGGGGCGCTCAATGAAATCGATGCCACCCAGTCCATGAAAACGCGAGACCTCCCCGACAGTGCGCAGCAAGGGTTCGAGCTGCGGTCGATCCACCAGCCGCACGACGCTGGAGGGACCGAAAGCGTTCGGCCAGGTCGACACGCTGTGGAAAGAAAACCATGCCTTGAGTTCGCCCCGCACCCAGAGTGCGCAGCATGCGCCCGGCGTGCCCGCAACGTGAGCCTGCAGTGCCAGCGGCGTGCCATGCGGCAGTTGCGTCGACAAGCGGTCGAGGGCGCCCGCGTCGTCCAGCAGAAAAACCTGCCGGCCGCCCGAGCCGCGCGCCAGCTTGGCCATCAGCGGAAAGCCCAGCGCCGATGCTGCCACTCGCAACGCCTCCGGGTCGACGTGCACGGAGGTGGCCGGAACCGGCAAACCGATGCGCTCGCATGCGGCCGGGAACACCAGCTTGGAGATGACGAAGTCGAGACAAGCCTCCGTTGCCGGTGTCGGAAGCAGCCGTTGCACCCACGGCTCCGCGCGGCGGTCCGCCAGGATGAACAGCAGGTCGTCGTCGCAGACCATGCAGTACGCGAACTGCCCCTGATCGATGCAGTGGCGCAGCGACTGCAGATAACCGTCGATCGACACGGGTTGCGGGACCAGCGTCGTTTCGTCGACAAAGCCCGACAGCGTCGCGCGGTGCCCCTCCGGCGCGCAGACCGCCACACCGAAACCAGCCTGCGCAAAGGCTTCGGGCAGCCGCGCAGTGCCAGCCCAGTCGAGCCAACAGGCCAACAGGACGGTGGGGCGTTGCATCGACTACGACTTTATCGGCACGCGCTGCGCCGGGTCGTAGAAGAAGGTTTCTTCAGCCAGCCGTTCGCCTGTCCATCGTTGGTACGCAAGCTCTTCCATGTGCGTCGCCGTGCCGTCGGGCCATTCGAAATGAAAGATCCAGCGGATGACGACGTGGTCGCCGGCGACGAACACCGGCCGCACGCATTGCGAGGTCACCGACAACGCCTTCGCAAAGACGGCGCGTTCGCGAGCGACTGCGCCGTCACGGCCGATGCGCGGCGCCGACTGGTTCTCGCGCATGACGACGTCGGGCGCGTAGAACTCTTCCACCGCTTCGGCATGCGCGTTTTCTTCGACGCGGGCGATGAATTTTTCGAGTGTTTCAGCAGTGGGCATGGTGTCTTTCCTTGTCTTCCGTTTGTGTTTCTTTTGTCATGACGGCTCGGGGAACTGGTGGTCGGTGCGAATCAATCCGTCGTCGTCGAACTGCAGGAAGTCGAGGCCGCCCGACACGAGTTCACCGCTCGCCTTCGACCACATGCCCCAATTGAACATCAGCACGCCGTGATGACCAAGCGCATGTTTGCCGGCGCGAAATTCATAGTCCTTTTCCACCACCCATTTCACATGGGCATTGCGCACACGCTCTTCGATGGCAGCGAGCCCGCGCGACTCCAGCAGTCGATGCGATGTGGATCCTCCCGGCGCCCAGAGTGCGGCGATGGCGTCGCGCCGGCGCTCCGCGTCGGGCTCGTTCCAGACGGCGATGTAGCGCGCGATCAGGTCCTTCGTTTCTGCTTCCGTCCTGTCCTGTGTTTTATCTTGCGTTGGGTCTTGCGTTGGGTCTTGCGTTCGGTCTTGCGTTGGGTCCACGATGACTCCTGTGTTCGTTGGTTCCGGTGAGGAGCCGCCACTGTGCAGGCCCATCGCGGCGCCGTCGATTACCTGCACGTAAGCAACACATTCGCAGCCGCTGATCTATGCTGGCGCGATGGACACACGCGTCGAGCCGCTGCCGCTTCCCCTGGGCGATCGCCTGCGCAAATGGCGCGAGCGCCGGCACCTGAGCCAGATGGCATTGGCACTGCAGGCGGAGGTGTCGACACGGCATCTGAGCTTCGTCGAGACAGGTCGTGCGCAGCCCGGCCGCGACCTGGTGCTGCGGCTCGCCGACGAGCTCGAGATTCCGTTGCGCGAGCGCAATCAGTTGTTGATGGCGGCGGGCTTCGCACCGGTCTTCGGGCAGCGCGATTTCGACGACCCGGCGTTCGATCCGGTGCGCAGCATCATCGACATCACGCTCGAGCGGCACAAGCCGTTTCCGGCCTACGTGATCGACCGCCACTGGAACGTGGTGCGCAGCAACTCCGCCGTGCAGGAACTGTACGAAGGCGTGTCGGCCGCGCTGATGGGGCCGACCGCCAACGTGGTGCGGATCATGTTGCATCCCGAGGGCATGGCGCCGCGCATTCACAACCTGGCGGTGTGGCGCTCGCACCTGCTGGGCGAGGTGCGGCGGCAGTTCGAACTCACCGCCGACCCGACGCTGGGCGCGCTGCTGCGAGAGGCTGCGGCCTATCCGACATGGGGCGCGGACGGCGATGCGCCGGCAATCGAATGGAGCGGCGGCCCCGCCGTGCCGCTCGACATCGAGACCTCCCTCGGAAGGCTGTCTTTTATCGGCGCGGTGACGGTGTTCGGCAGCCCGGTCGACGTGACGCTCGAAGAGATCGCGCTGGAGCTGATGCACCCGGCCAACGACTTCACGGACCGCGCGGTGCGGCAATCCGCGGCAAGCGCAACGG
>JAQGMP010000660.1 GCA_028292285.1 Variovorax sp.
CGAGCGCTTCGCCGGCTTGCAGCCGACGCAGGTTGCCGACCACGCCCGACGCCAGCCGAGCGATGCTGGCCGCGCTGCCGCCGCCCGCGAAATGCGGAGATATCAGCACATTGGGGCAGCGCCACAAGGCATCGCCAGCGGGCAAGGGCTCGGGGTCGGTCACGTCGAGGCCCGCGCCGCCGATCTGGCCCGACTGCAGGGCCTCGCAGAGGGCCGCCTGATCGATCACGCCGCCACGCGCCACGTTGACGAGCATCGCACCGCGCTTGCACGCGGCCAAGGCCTCGCGGCCGAACAGATGGCGGGTGTCTCTTGTGAGTGCGATGGTGATCGCCACCGCATCTGCATCGGCCAGCACCATGTGCAGTTCGTCGAGGCCATGCACGCTGTCGACGTTCGCGGTGGTTTTGGGCGAGCGCGTCACGCCGACCACGTGCATGCCGAAAGCCTTCGCGCGGCGGGCGAGCTGCTCGCCGATGTGACCGAGCCCGATGATCGCCATGCGTTCGCCTTCGAGCGAACTCGCGCGCGCCGCCAGTCCCCGGTCCCAGCGGCCTTCGGCTGTCTGCACCACCATCTCGGGCACCCGCCGCTTGAGCGCGAGGAGCAGCGCCATCGCATGCTCGGCGACGGCGGGCGAGACGGCGCCGGCCGCGAACGTCACGGCCATGCCCTTCGGCAGTCCGACCGCTTCGAAGCCTTCGCGGCCGGCCGAGACGAAGTGCATCCAGCGCACGGCGTTGTCCGGCCTGGAGAGCACCTGCACGACCTGGCTGGCCTCCGGCGGCGGTGCATCGTAGAGCACCAGCGCCTGGGCACCGGGCAGCGCCTCGAGCAGTTGCGGCAGGTTGTCGGCGACGACCAGTTCGCAGTCCGGCACCGCGTGCAGGCCGTCGATGATCTGCTGCCTGGCCAGGCCCAGACGGGCCCAATAGACGACACGCATGAAATGGATTCCTCGTGGGTTGTTATCGCGCCGGCACCGGATGGGCGCGCAGTGCTTCTTCGTCGACGTCCGCGCCCCAGCCCGGCAGGTCGGGGATGAGCAGTTCGCCGTTCTCGACCACCGGCGGCCGGGTGACGAAGGCGCGCGTCCAGGGCGCCTCGTCGGGGCGGTATTCCATGATGCGCAGGTTGGGCACCGCGGCGCAGAAATGCGCGCTCATCAGGTTGCCGAGTTCGCCGACGGGGTTGTGCGGTGCCACGTGGGTCTCGAAGGCGTCGGCCATCGACGCGATGCGCACCGATTGCCAGACACCGTTCCACAGCGGATCGACGATCGCGACATCGGCCGCGCGCTGCACCAGGTAGGGCCGGTATTCGGCGATGCCGTGCAGCGATTCGAGCGAGGCGATCGGGGTGCGCGTGCGCGCGCGGATGAGCGCGAGCGCCTCCGGGTCGCGGATGTCCAGTTCCAGCCAGTAGAGGTTCAACGCTTCGAGCCGGCGCGCGAGCCGCAGGTAGCCTTCGGTGCGCTGGCTGAAACTCACGTCGAGCATCAGGCCCATCTGCGGGCCGGCGCCTTCGCGCAGTGCCGACATCTGGTCGACCACGGCGTCGATCTGCGCGTCCGTGATGCTGCGGTCCAGAAAGCCGGGCGCGATGCGAAAGCCGCCGTTGATCATCGCCGCGCCATTCGGCCCGAAGAAGACCGGGTTGGTCTTCAGCACCTTGAAGCCGGCCTGCGCGGCCTCGCGGCCCATGCGCACGAAATCCTCGAGCGAGTGCACCGGCGCCAGGCCGATGCGTTCGTAGAAGGCGGCATGGCGCACGCGGTAGCTGCCGCAATGCGTCCAGTAGATCTGCACACGATCGCGAAAGGGGCCGCCGAAGAGCGCGTACACCGGCACGCCCATCGACTTGGCGCAGACGTCGAGGCAGGCATTCTCGATCGCCGCGATGGCCTGGTGCGCCAGCCCGCCCGAGGCCAGGCGCGTGGTGGCCAGCAGGGTTTCGCTCACGCGCGCGTACTGCCGCGGATCCATGCCGATGGCCGAGCGGCCGAAGCCTTCGATCAGCGGGGCCAGCGAGACGCCCGAGAAGCCGTCGTAGTACTCGGCCCAGCCGACCAGTCCTTCGTCGGTGGAGAGCTTGATGTAGGAGCAGACGCGGTAGCCGCCGTCGGCCTGCAGGATTTCGATGCGGGTGATCTTCATGGTTCAGGCGTGTGGCAAGGGCGAGTCATTCGGGTGCATAGCCGCTCGCCTTCACGAGCACCGCCAGGCGCTTCGATTCGGCGGCCAGGCTGGCTGCCAGTGCTTGCGGCGTGGCGGTTGCGGGCACCAGCCCCTGCTTCACGAAGCGCTCGCGCACCTCGGGTGAATTCATCGCCTGGGTGATGGCCGTGTTGAGCCGCGTGACCAGCTCCGGCGCCATGCCCGCGGGGCCGAAGATGCCGACGGTGATCACGCTGCTGACGGCGATGCCCGATTCCATCAGCGTGGGTACTTCGGGCAGCAGCGTCGAGCGCTTCTCGCCCGTCACCGCGATCACGCGGATGCGGCCCGCATGGTGCATCTCGGTCATGTCGCTCAGGCCGTTGATCAAGAGGGGCAGCTGGCCGCCGGCCAGGTCGGTCATTGCCGGCGTGCCGCCCTTGTAGGGCACGTGCGGCATGTCGACGCCGATGGCTTTCGAGAAGGCGACGCCCAGGAAGTGCGGCAGCGTGCCCGCGCCCGGCGTGCCGTAGGCGGCCTGCGTGGGATTGGCTCTGGCCCACGCGATCCACTGTTTCAGGTCGGGCACGTCGGTCTTCGGACCGATGGCCACGCCCATGTCGAAGTTCATCACGCCGGCGATCGGCGTGAAGTCCTTGACCGGGTCGTAGTCGAGCTTGGCGTAGATGTGCGGGTAGATCGTGAAAGGGCTGTTGGTGGCCAGCATCAAGGTCTTGCCGTCGGGCCGTGCGCGGCGCAGTTCGCCGAGCGCCAGGCGCTGGCCGGCGCCCGGGCGGCTGTCGACGATCACGGGACGGCCGAGCAGCTCCCTGAGCTTGTCGGCCAGCAGGTGCGCGGCGATGTCGTTCGCGCCGCCCGGGGCGAGCCCGACCAACAGCCGCACCGTCGACTTGTCGTCGTCGGCCGAGGCCGTGCCGGCGGCGAGCACCAGCCCGGCGGCGGACAGGGTTTCGATGAAGCTGCGCCGGGTGCTCATGCGCCTCGTCATGCGCCTACTTCCCGGCAGCGACGGTTTCGGCCGGTGCCGTGGGCGCTGTCGTGGCGGTGGCCGGCGAAGCCTTTTCGGCGGGGCGCTGGCAGGCGTCGACCTGCCGCGCGTAGGCGTCGAGCCAGTCGACGCCGGGCTCGGCCAGGAAGTAGCCGCTGCGCGAGCCGAGGAACACCTCCGGTGCGTCCACGCCCGGCGCCGGCGTGCCGTCGCGGAAGGCGCGCGCGGCCTGCAGCACGCGGCGGCGGGTGCGCGCGATCATCAGGTCGCCGGGGCCCAGATGCTCGCCCGCATGGTCGGTGATCGGACCCATGCTTTCGGTCACGGCCTGGTCCTGCAGGTGGATGTTGTCGATGCCCGAATAGATGCGGTTGGTGCGCTGCGCCTCGCGATCGATCATCCAGTCGTTGCCCTCGTTGGCCTTCAGGCGCCAACGGCCCAGCCACTCGGTGTTGATCGGCTGGTACTCGGCCGCGGGCTTGCCGCCGCCCAGCGTCTGGCCGTTCTTGAGCGGCGCGAGCGAGGTCTTCATCTTCGTGCGCCAGCGCACGAAGATGAACATCGTGTGCGTGTCGTCCAGCGGCACCCAGGCGCGCGCATGGATGTGCTGCGGAAACTCGCCCTGCGGCGTCTGCGTCCAGAAGGGGAACATGAAGTTGGCGAAGCGCCAGTAGGTCTTCGGCGAGTCGCCGTTGTTCACCGCGCGGTAGGCGCCGTAGGACGTGCCCCAAGGCGTGTCGCGCACCTTGTACTCGGGCGCGCGCTCCACGGCCGTGTGTTCGAGCGGATGGCCTTCGGGCACCTCGTCGGGGTCCAGGTGGCCCACGTGCAAAAAGCCGAAGTGCGAGGTGTCGATGTCGCCTTCGAAGGCCTGTACCCAGTTGCAGTCGCGCTGGATGAAGGTGATGTCGAGCTCCTGCTCGGGCAGCAGCGTGACCTCGATCATCGGCAGCGCCGGCGGCGGCGAGCGCTCGCCCATGTAGACCCAGACCAGGCCGTTGCGCTCGGCCGTCTTGTAAGCCCTGGCCTTGACCTTGTCCTTGAAGTCCTGGCCGGCCGGCACGCTCGGCATGTCCACGCAGTTGCCGTCGACGTCGAACTTCCAGCCGTGATAGATGCAGCGGATGCCGTCCTGTTCGTTGCGCCCGAGAAAGAGCGAGGCGCAGCGGTGCGGGCACTGGTGTTCCATGACGCCGATGCGGCCGCTGGAATCGCGGAAGGCGATGAGCTTTTCGCCGAGCAGCATGAGCCGCATCGGGTCGCCGTCGGCCACCAGTTCGCTCGACTTGATGGCGGGTAACCAGTACTCGCGGATGAAGTTGCCCATCACGGTGGCGGGGCCGACCCGGGTGAGGTCTTCGCTGTCTTTGGCTGCTTTCATGGGATGTCTGAGGGCTCCGGTGGGGGGTGAATAGGGGAAGGTTCAGGAGTTCTCGGGCGTGTAGCCGCTGGCCTTGACGAGCACTTCGAATTGCTTGCGCTCGCGCCGCAGCGCGGCGGCGAGCTCCTGCGGCGTGGCCTGCCAGGGCGTCATGCCTTGCTGCGCGAGCTTTTCCTGGGTGTCGGCGTTGCCGAACAGGGGTTGCAGCGCGGCATGCAGGCGGGTCACCAGTTCGGGCGGCATGCGCGCGGGGCCGAACACGCCGGTCGACGTGGTGCTGCTGAGGTTCACGCCGGCTTCCTTCAGCGTCGGCACCTCGGGGACCAGCGGCGAGCGCTTGTCGCCAGAGACCGCCACGATGCGGATTTTCCCGGTCCTGTGCATCTCGACCAGCGGCGACAGCCCGTT
>JAQGMP010000637.1 GCA_028292285.1 Variovorax sp.
TCGGCCTTGGGCATGACGAAGGGTGCGCGGCTCATGCTCTCGACGCCGCCGGCGATCATCAGGCCGGCCTCGCCGGCCTTGATGGCGCGTGCCGCCGAGCCGACCGCATCCAGCCCCGAACCGCACAACCGGTTGATGGTGGCGCCACCGAGTTCGAGCGGCAGGCCGGCCAGCAGCGACGACATGCGTGCCACGTTGCGGTTGTCTTCACCGGCCTGGTTGGCGCAGCCATACAGCACGTCGCCGACGGCTTGCCAGTCGACTTCCTTGTTGCGTTCCATCAGGGCGCGCAGCGGCACGGCGCCGAGATCGTCGGCACGCACGCTGCTGAGGGAACCGCCGTAACGGCCGAAAGGCGTGCGGATGGCGTCGCAAATGAAGGCTTCCTGGTTGTTCATGGTCATGTCTCTTTCAATGGGTTTTCAGGCGGCGATCGGAAGGCCGACCAGCTTCTCTAATTCGTCAAGGCCGAGCCCGTCGACCTTGTCGATCAGCTTCAGTCCGGCGGGCGTGCATTCCAGCGTAGCGAGGTCGGAATAGACGCGCTTGACGCACGCGATGCCGGTCAGCGGGTAGGTGCATTCCTTGACCAGCTTGCTCGCGCCCTGCTTGGTCAGCAGATCCATCATCACCCAGGTCTGCTTGGCACCGATGGCCAAATCCATCGCGCCGCCGACGGCCGGGATCGCGTCTTTTTCGCCGGTGTGCCAGTTGGCTAGGTCACCGGTGGCGGACACCTGAAACGCACCCAGCACGCAGATGTCGAGATGGCCGCCGCGCATCATCGCGAAGCTGTCGGCGTGGTGGAAGAACGAGCCGCCGGGCAGCAGCGTGACGGGCTGCTTGCCTGCATTGATGAGGTCATAGTCTTCTTCGCCCGCGGCGGGCGCCGGGCCCATGCCCAAGATGCCATTCTCGCTCTGCAAAATGACTTCGCGGCCAGCAGGCAAATGGTTGGCGACGAGGGTCGGCTGGCCGATGCCGAGGTTGACGACCGCGCCGTCGAAGATGTCTTGCGCGACGCGCGCGGCGAGCTGGTCTTTGGTACGGCGTTGGTAGGTCATGGTTGCAGTGGTGGTGGTCGCGGTGGTCATGGTCAGGCCGCCTTCTTGAAGCCGCCGGCCTGCGTGGCCACACGCTCGATCTGCACGACCTGGTGAACGAAGATGCCCGGCGTGACGATGGTCTCCGGGTCGAGCGTGCCGAGCTCGGCGATCTCGTGCACGGTGGCGATGGTCTTCTTCGCGGCCATGGCCATCACCGGGCCGAAGTTGCGCGCAGCCTTGCGATAGACGAGGTTGCCCCAGCGGTCGCCACGCTCCGCCTTGATGAGCGCGACGTCGCCATAAATCGGGTACTCGAGCACGTAGTGCACGCCGCCGATGACGCGCGTCTCGCGGTCGCCCGACAACTGCGTGCCGTAGCCGGTCGGGCAAAAGAAGGCGCCGATGCCAGCGCCTGCTGCACGAATGCGCTCGGCCAGATTGCCTTGGGGGACCAGTTCGAGCTCGAGCTTGCCGGCGCGGTACAGGCCGTCGAACACCTGGCTGTCGGCCTGGCGCGGAAAGCTGCAGATGATCTTGCGAACACGGCCTGCCTTCAGCAGCGCGGCGAGTCCCACTTCGGCGTTGCCGGCATTGTTGTTGACCACGGTCAGGTCTTTGGCGCCCTGTGCGATCAGGCCGTCGATCAGCTCGTTGGGAATGCCGGCCGTGCCGAAGCCGCCGATGAGGACGGTCGAGCCGTCCTCGATGTCCGCCATCGCTTCAGCGACCGAGCGGGCGATCTTGTTGATCATCGAAATTGTCTCCTGAACATTGAGGGAAATTACCAAGAAATCCGTCTGCGCGGTTTGTTCATCTATCGAACAATTGTTCTTATAATGAATTTTAGGAGATACGACCCCGCATGGCAACCACCGCGAAACAAACCGATACGCCTCGCCCCGGCGACACCTACGTGCAGTCGTTCGCGCGCGGCCTTGAAGTCATCCGGTCGTTCAGCGCCGGCGCCCCGCGGCAAACGCTCAGCGAGGTCGCCGCGGCCAGCGGGCTCACGCGCGCGGGGGCGCGGCGCATCCTGCTCACGCTACAGACTTTGGGCTATGTCGAGAGCGACGGCAAGCTCTTCACGCTGACGCCGCGCATCCTCGATCTCGGCTTTGCCTACCTGTCGTCGATGCCAATCTGGAACCGCGCCGAGCCGGTGATGGAGGCGCTGGTGCAGCAGGTGCACGAGTCGTGCTCGGCGGCCGTGCTCGACGCCACCGACATCGTCTACGTGATGCGCGTCGCCACGCAAAAGATCATGAGCATCAGCCTGGGCGTCGGCTCGCGGCTACCGGCCTGGTGCACGTCGATGGGCCGGCTGCTGCTGTCCGACCTGGACGATGCACAGGTGCGTGCGCGGCTCGAGGCAGCGCCGCCCGAGGCCCTGACGAAACACACCGTGACGGACGTCGATGCGCTGCTCGCCAAGATCGTCCAGGCGCGCAGGCAGCGCTGGTGCCTGGTCAATCAGGAGCTCGAAGAAGGGCTCATCTCGATCGCCGCGCCGATCGTGAACCGCTCGGGCCGCATGGTGGCGGCGCTCAACATCAGCGGACAGGCAAACCGCACCAGCGCGAAGGTGATGCAGGAGACGATGTTGCCGGCGCTGCTCGATTCGGCGCAGCAGATTTCGCGCTTGCTCTGAGGGAGCGACTTGCCCTGTCAGCCGAGGCCGAGCATCCGGCGATTCATCGCGACCCCGGCGCCGCTGTCACTGCCGGCATCGCCAGCCGCGAAGTCATCGAAGGCCCGATCCGCGACGCGGATGATGTGATCGGCGATGAACTTCGCGCCTTCGCGCGCGCCGTCTTCGGGATGCTTGATACAGCACTCCCACTCCAGCACGGCCCAGCCCGGAAAGTCGTACTGCGCCATCTTCGAGAAGATCGCCTTGAAGTCGACCTGCCCGTCGCCGAGTGACCTGAAGCGGCCGGCCCGATTGATCCAGCTTTGAAAGCCGCCGTAGACGCCCTGCTTTCCGGTCGGGTTGAACTCGGCATCTTTCACGTGAAAGATCTTGATGCGCTCGTGGTAATGGTCGATGTAGGCCAGGTAGTCGAGCTGCTGCAGCACGAAGTGGCTCGGGTCGTACAGCAGGCACGCGCGCGGATGGTTGCCGACGCGATCGAGGAACATTTCGTAGGTCACGCCGTCGTGCAGATCTTCGCCAGGATGGATCTCGTAGCAGACGTCGACACCGGCATCGTCGAAGCGATCGAGGATGGGCTTCCAGCGCTTCGCAAGCTCGTCGAAAGCGGTCTCGATGAGGCCCGGCGGGCGCGGCGGCCACGAGTAGAGATACGGCCATGCGAGCGCGCCCGAGAAGGTCGCGTGCGCGGTCAGCCCGAGGTTCTGCGACGCCTGCGCCGCATACATCAACTGCTGCACTGCCCACTGCTGGCGCGCCGCCGGGTTGCCACGCACCTCGGGCGCCGCGAAGGCATCGAAAGGCTCGTCATACGCGGGATGCACCGCGACCAACTGGCCTTGCAGATGCGTCGACAGCTCGGTGATCTCGATGCCGTGCCGCGCCAGCTTGCCCTTCAGTTCATCGCAGTAAGTCTTGCTGCTTGCGGCGGTCTTCAGGTCGATCAGGCGCGGGTCGCATGGAATCTGCACGCCCTTGTAGCCGAGGCCGGCCGCCCAGGCGCCAAGCGATTCGAGCGTGTCGAACGGCGCTGCATCGCCGAGAAACTGGGCCAGGAAAATAGCCGGGCCTTTGATGGTTTTCATGCTTCTTGTCTCCTTGCAAAACCGCAGTCGGATCGCGGAATGCTACGCAATGCTAGCCTCGGCGCCATGTTCAATCCCTCTCAGGAAGAAGTTCGCCGCTTCTTTTGCGACGTCTATGCCAAGCACCGCCAGGGCTTGCCGATGGAGCCGCTCGAAACCATCGCCGCCGGCTGGATCGACGCGCACCCGGAATACAACGACGACCTGGCCGATGCCGATGCCGCTGTGGCGCGCATCTACGACGGCGCGAACGGGCGCGAAAACCCGTTCCTGCATTTGTCGATGCACTTGTCGATCAGCGAGCAATGCTCTATCGACCAGCCGCGCGGTATCCGGCAGGCCGTCGAGCTGCTGGCCGCACGGCGCGATTCGCTGCTCGATGCGCATCACGAAGCGATGGAGTGTCTCGGCCAGATGATGTGGGAGAGCCAGCGTGCCGGCCGGCCGCCCGATGGCGATGCCTACATCGCTTGCGTGCAACGCCGCGCTACGCGCGACTAGAAGATCAAGCCGCGCCGGCGGTGCAATCGGGCGCCGATCACTCGCTCAGCTCCGGCCTCAACTCGCGCTCTTGCGACGCCGCCGCGGCATCGATGCCTGGCGCCTGGCGCCTTCGCGCAGCAGCCCGGCCATCGCGCTGCGCAACGCCGACGGCTCGGCATCGCTGCGCAGCAAAAGACCGACCGGTTCTTCGGTGCCGGTGGTGTCGATGGCGAGCCGCACGAGTTGGCCCTCTTCCAGATCGGCCCGCGCTGCGCCGAGCGGCGTGATCCAGACGGCATCGGAGATCGCGGCCAGCGCGCGGGCGACCGACACGTCGAGTGTCTGGAGCGCGTGTGTCGGCAGCGCCAGACCGAGCGCCGACAAAAAGCTTTCGGTGTTGTGGCGCGGAATGGTGCCTTCCGCATAGACCACGAGCGGATGTCCGAGGACGGCCTGCACCGACGTGGCACGGCGCGCCAGCG
>JAQGMP010000648.1 GCA_028292285.1 Variovorax sp.
ACGGCCTTGCCCGAGCCGTCCTTGATCTGGGTCCAGGACTTCACGATCTGGGTCTTCACGGCGGCCGGCATGGGCACGTAGTCCAGGTCGTCGGCGGTCTTGTCGCCGTTCTTGTAGGCCCAGTCGAAGAACTTCAGGGCGGCCGCGGCCTGCGCCGGCTTGTCCTGCACCTTCTGCATCAGGATGAAGGTGGCGCCGGTGATGGGCCATGAATCCTTGCCGGCCGGATTGGTCAGCACTTGGTAGAAGGTCTTGGACCAGTCGGCGCCCGCGGCGGCGGCCTTGAACGCACTGTCGTCCGGCGCGACGAAGCTGCCGGCCGCATTCTGCAGCTGCGCGTAGGTCATCTTGTTCTGCTTGACGTATGCGTATTCGACGTAGCCGATCGAGTTCGGCAGGCGCTGCACGAAGGCCGACACGCCTTCGTTGCCCTTTCCGCCGGCGCCGGTCGGCCAGTACACGGCGGTGCCTTCGCCGACCTTCGCCTTCCAGTCGGCGTTGACCTTGCTCAGGTAGTTGGTGAACAGGAAGCTGGTGCCCGAACCATCGGCGCGGCGGACCGGCGCGATGGCAGCGTCAGGCAATGCCAGCGAGCCGTTCAGCGCCTTGATGGCGGGGTCGTTCCACTTGGTGATCTTGCCGAGGTAGATGTCGCCGAGCACGGTGCCGCTCAGCTTGAGTTCGCCCGGCTTGATGCCGACGATGTTGACCACGGGAATCACGCCACCGATCACGGTGGGGAACTGCATCAGGCCCTTGGTCTTGAGTTCGTCGTCGGTCAGGGGCATGTCCGATGCGCCGAAATCGACGGTCTTGGCTTCGATCTGCTTGATGCCGGCGCCCGAGCCGACCGACTGGTAGTTGACCTGCGTCCCGGTCGCCTTGTTGAAGTCGCCGGCCCACTTGGCGTACAGCGGTGCGGGGAAACTGGCGCCTGCGCCGGTGACGTTCTGGGCAAAAGCCGGCGACGCTGCAATGGCGGAGAGCGCAGCAACGGAGATGCCGGCTGCGAAATTGAAGGTGACTTTCATGAATCTTTCCTTTGGCTGTGGTCTGCACATCCCGAATCGGGTTGGAGCGGACTTTAGAAACTCCATGTGACATTGATGTGACAACAAAATGACGTCATGGTGACGTCACGCGCGCCGCTTACCATCGCTGTCACATGCAAAACGGAACCCGCCTCGCCGCCGTCGATCTCGGCTCCAACAGCTTCCGGCTCGAAATCGGACAGCTCGATCACGGCCAGATTCACCGCACCGAATATTTGAAAGAGACCGTCCGCCAGGGCAACGGCCTGGACAGCGCCCGCAACCTGACGCCGGAGGCCATGCAGCGCGGCTGGGACGCGCTGGCCCGCTTCGGCGAGCGCCTCGCCGGCTTCAAGCGCTCCCAGGTGCGGGCCGTCGCGACCCAGACACTGCGCGAGGCCCGCAACCGCGACGAGTTCCTGCTGCGCGCCCGCACCATCCTCGGCTTCGGCATCGACGTCATCCCGGGCCGCGAAGAAGCACGACTTATCTATCAAGGGGTGGCGCACATGCTGCCGCATACCGACGCCTCCGACCTGGAGCGTCGGCTGGTGGTCGACATCGGCGGCCGCTCCACAGAGATGATCCTCGGCCATGCGCTCGAAGCGACGGTGATGGAGTCGTACCGCGTCGGCAGCGTCGCCTGGTCGATGAAGCACTTCGCCGAAGGCCAGTTCACCCAGACCGCCTTTCGCGCCGCCGAAGTCGCTGCCAAGGCGGTGCTCGACGATGCACTCGCCAGCTACACGCGTGACCAATGGGATGTGGCGTACGGCGCCTCCGGCACCATCGGCGCGGTCGGCGACGTTCTGGCGGCCTCGGGCGCCGAGCCGGGCCTCATCACCCGCGACGGGCTCGACTGGCTGCTCGACCGCCTGCTCAAGGCCGGCAGCGCCGACAAGCTGCGCATCGACGGCATGCGGGAAGACCGCAAGGCCGTGATCGGCGGCGGCGTCAGCGTGCTGCGCGCGGTGTTCGACCTGCTCGACATCGACGAGATGAAGGTCGCCCTGGGCGCGCTGCGGCACGGCGTGATGTACGAACTGCTGGAGCGCGACGAAGGCGTGGCCGACCTGCGCACGGCGACGGTGGCGCGGCTGGCGAGCCGTTTCAACGTCGACGCCGCGCAGGCCAGGCGCGTCGGCGAAACCGCGGCCGCCCTCTTCGTCCAGCTCGAACCCGCGGCCCGATCGGCGAATCCTGGCGGAAGCACCACGAGCCGCGCCGGCCGCGCCCTGCGCAAGCTCGGCTGGGCCGCGCAGCTGCACGAAATCGGCACCCAGGTTTCGCACAGCGACTATCACAAGCACGGCGCCTACATCCTCGACCATTGCGACGCGCCCGGCTTTGCCGTCAACGAAATGCACGCACTGGGGCTGCTGGTGCTGGGCCAGCGCGGCAAGCTGCGCAAGCTAGAGGCAGCGCTCGACGACGATGTCTTCGTGATGCAGCTGCTGAGTTTGCGTCTGGCCTTGATCCTTTGCCACGCGCGGCGCGATCCCGACCCGAAGGCCTTGCGCCTGACGGTGGCCGGCGGCCGCTTCTTCATGGTGGCATGCCAGGGCAGCTGGTCGGAGGCCTACCCGCAGTCGGCCCACCTGTTGCGCGAAGAAGTGCTGGCCTGGCAAAAGACCCACTGGCGCGTCGATCTGGCCGGCTGCTGATCC
>JAQGMP010000022.1 GCA_028292285.1 Variovorax sp.
CGGCGGCGGCGCAGAGCCAGGCGACGATGTCGTTCAGCCCGCTCACGTGCCAGTTCATCTGCCGCCCGACGCCGGCCAGGATCATCAGTACGAAGATCAGGAAGATGCAGAGCGCGGCGAGTGCGCCTGCGCCGTCGTAGAGGCGATCGAGAAAGCGGCGCATGGGCTAGGTCTCCCGCCTTGGGGGCTTCGTCATTTTTTCTTGTACGTGTCGACGATCGCAACGCCGTCCGCGCCGGCGACCTTCAACCAGTCCGACTGCATGATCGCGCCGACCTGGCGCATGTCGGCGTCGAGCTTGGGTGACGGCTTGTGGATCTTCATGCCGCGGTCGGCCAGCAGCTTCTTGTATTCCTCGTTCTTCAGTTCGGCGGTTTTCCAGCCGCGTGCTTCGGCATCGGCGGCCGCCTTCACCACGGCGGCTTTGGCGGTCGCATCGAGCGCATCGAATGATTTGGCGTTGACGAGGATGGCGTTCTTGGGAATCCACGCCTGCGTGTCGTAAAAGTTCTTGATGCTCTCGTAGGTCTTGGTATCGAAGCCCGTCGAGCCCGAGCTCATGTAACTTTCGATGACGCCCGTGGCCATGGCAGCGCTCAGTTCGGCCTGCTGGATTTGCACGGGCTGCGCGCCGATGAGTTCAGCGATCTTGGCCGTAGCCGGACTGTAGGCGCGCCACTTGATGCCGCGCAGGTCGGCAACCGAGGCGATCTCCTTCTTGCTGTAGATGCCCTGCGGCGCCCATGGCACCATGAAGAGCACCTTGATGCCTTGCGCGGCCAGCAGCTTTTCCATCTGCGGCTTCGAGGCGTCGTAAAGCTTCTTCGCTTCAGGGTAAGTCGTTGCCAGAAACGGCACGCCGTCGAGTGCGTAGATCGGGTTTTCGTTGGCGAAGTTGGCCAACAGGATCTCGCCGGCCTGAGCCTGCCCGCTTTGCACCGCGCGCTTGATTTCGGGCGCCTTGAAGAGCGAGGCGTTGGCATGCACCGTGATCTTCACCTTGCCGCCGGTGGCTGCATCCACGTCCTTCGCGAACTGGGCGATGTTTTCGGTGTGGTAGTTGGTGGCCGGGTACGCCGTGGGCAAATCCCATTTGGTTTGCGCAAAAGAAGCCGCACTCAGGGTGAGACCGGCGAGGGCGATGCAAAACTTGTAATTCATGGGCACTCCGGGTGGATTTGGTCAGGTCGACGACAGGAAACATACCTGCAAATATCGGGCCACGACCGAGGCCTTTCCCTGTTGCCTCCTTGTCGACTCCCCTGTTGCATCGGCTCGATGACGTGTCGGCGCAGACGCAAAAAAGCCGCCCGGAGGCGGCTTTTTCGTTGCGCTGGCTTCGTCCCGAAGTCGCAGCGCTTGACCGGGGTCACTGCTTGGCGGTGGCCTTCGGCTTGTCGTCTTCCTTGGCAACCTTTGCACTTTTCGCCGACTTCGTCGGTGCTGCATCGACGGCGCCCTTGAAAGCTTCACCGTTGACGGTCAAACCTTCGGCCGACAGCTTGCTGGCCTTCTTGGACTTGACGCCCTTCACGCGGCTCATGAGGTCGGGCCAGTCCTTGAACTGGCTGGTCGTCCGCGCATCGATGATGCGCTTCGACATGGCGGGGCCGACGCCCTTGAGGCCGTCGAGCTCTGCGGCACTGCCCTTGTTGGCATCGACTGCGGCGAACGAGGCGACCGCGAACACCATGGCGGCCAGTGCCGCTGCAAACTTCTTGAACATGATTCCTACTCCCTGATTTGTTGATCTGAAATGCCGGCGCAAGGCGCGTCGGCTTCGTTTCAACGGACCCGGGAGAGCGGGCGTTGACGGGGATTTGCCGCTCAAATGTCTCAATGCCCACCAAGAAAAACTCTTCAATTCTTCGAGCGGCTTCTCACAGTTCTTCGACGCGCCGTGGCGGGTAGCTGTCCCATGCCTGGCAGCCCGGGCAATGCCAAAAATACTGGTGCGCCTCGAAGCCGCAGGCGGCGCATCGGTAGCGCATCAGCGGCCGTGTGGCCTGGTCGAGCGCACGCTGCACCTGCGGATGAAACTGCTCGTGCGTCAGCTTTTCGCCGGCGAGCCAGCGTGACGCCGCCACCAGCGAGGGCTGATGCGTCAGGTGCGCGATGTAGCCATCGCGCGGTGTCGGTGCTTCGGCTGAAGCCAGATCGTCTGGAAGAATCGGCGCGCCGCCCAGCGCGATGATGGCCTCGAGCACGTCGATCGAGGGCGATGCGGCGTAGCGCCGCTGCAGCAAGGCCAACGCCTCGCCGACACGCTGCGAGGCGACGGCCGCCTGCTGCAGCGACGCCGCGAACAGCGGCAAAGCCAGCGGCGCCGCTTCCGACAGCGCCATCAACGTTTCGAATGCTGCCGCCGACTCGCCGTTGCGCAGCTGGAGGTTGGCGGTGTCGATGGCTGGCCGCGGGGCTTGCGGCGCCAGCACCGTTGCTTGTTGCAGCAGTTGGGCAGCGGCAGCCAGGTCGCCAGCAGTCGTCTGTTCGGCCGCTTGCTCGCAAAGATGATGGGCGCGGCGTACGCTGTAGC
>JAQGMP010000662.1 GCA_028292285.1 Variovorax sp.
CTGGGCTATTCGATCAACGTGCTGACCATGTTCGGCATGGTGCTGGTGATCGGCATCGTGGTGGACGATGCCATCGTGGTGGTGGAAAACGTCGAACGCATCATGACCGAGGAAGGCCTGCCGCCGCGCGAAGCCACGCGCAAGGCGATGAGCCAGATCTCGGGCGCCATCATCGGCGTGACCGTGGTGCTGGTTTCGGTGTTCGTGCCGCTGGCGTTCTTCGCCGGCTCGACCGGCAACATCTACCGCCAGTTCGCGGCGGTGATGGTCGCGTCGATCGGCTTCTCCGCCTTCATGGCGCTGTCGCTCACGCCGGCGCTGTGCGCCACGCTGCTCAAGCCCGTCGAGCAGGGCAGCCATCATGAAAAGCGCGGCTTTTTCGGCTGGTTCAACCGCGGCTTCAACCGCACGGCCAAGGGCTACGAAAGCGTGGTTGCGCGCCTGCTGAAACGCGCGGCACGCTACCTCATCATCTACGTGGCGATCGTCGCCGCAGTGGTCGTCGTGTTCCGCGGCTTGCCGACGTCGTTCCTGCCGCAGGAAGACCAGGGCAACATCATCGTGAACATCCAGCTGCCACCCGGCGCGACGCAAGATCGAACGCTCGCGGTGGTGAAGCAGGTCGAGGACTACATCCTGAAGCAGCCCGAAGTGCAGAGCATGGTCGGCGTGCTGGGCTTCAGCTTCTCGGGCCAGGGGCAGAACGCCGGCCTCGCCTTCGTCACGCTCAAGGATTGGGACCAGCGTACGGAAGCGGCCCATTCGGCCGACGCCCTCGCCGGCCGCGCTTTCGGTGCACTGTCGGGCATTCGCGATGCGTTCATCTATCCGCTGAGCCCACCGCCCATTCCCGAGCTGGGCAATGCCAGCGGCTTCACGTTCCGGCTGCAAGACCGCAGCGGCGCGGGCCACGAGGCGCTCATCAACGCGCGCAACCAGATGCTCGGCATGGCGGCGCAAAACAAGCTGCTGACGCAGGTGCGGCCCGACGGCCTCGAAGACGCGCCACAGCTGCAGATCGACATCGACCGCGACAAGGCGAATGCGCTGGGCGTGACTTTCGACGCGATCAACACGACGCTGTCGACCGCGCTCGGTTCCAGCTACATCAACGACTTCCCGAACCAGGGCCGCCTGCAGCGCGTGGTGGTGCAGGCCGACGCGCCGGCACGGATGCAGCCGCAAGACCTGCTCAAGCTCAACGCGAGCAATGCGCAGGGCAACCCGGTGCCTTTGTCGACCTTCGCGACGACGCGCTGGGTCAACGGTGCGCAGCAAACGGTGCGCTACAACGGCTATCCGGCGGTGCGCATTTCAGGTTCGGCCGCGCCGGGTAGCAGCTCGGGCGCCGCCATGGAAGAGATGGAAAAGATCGCCGCGAAACTGCCGGCCGGCTTCGGCTATGAATGGACCGGCCAGTCGCGCGAAGAAAAGCTCGCCGGCTCGCAAGCCATCGTCCTGTACGGCTTTGCGATCCTGGCGGTGTTCCTGTGCCTGGCGGCGCTGTACGAGAGCTGGTCGATTCCGCTCGCGGTGATTCTGGTGGTGCCGTGCGGCGTGCTGGGCGTGCTGCTGGCCACCTTGTTCCGCTCGTATTCGAACGACGTGTACTTCCAGGTCGGGTTGATCACCATCATCGGCCTGTCGGCCAAGAACGCGATTCTGATCATCGAGTTCGCCAAGGACCTGCAGGCGCAGGGCAAGGGCGTCGTCGAGTCGGCACTGGCTGCAGCGCACCTGCGGTTCCGGCCGATTGTCATGACCTCGCTGGCCTTCGGCCTCGGCGTGCTGCCGCTGTTCCTCGCGACCGGCGCGGGCTCGGCAAGCCAGCGCGCCATCGGCACCGGCGTGCTCGGCGGCATGATCACCGGCACCGGGCTGGCGGTGTTCTTCGTACCCATCTTCTTCGTGCTCGTGCGCGGCTTCTTCAAGGGCAGCAAGCGGCAGCAAGAACTCCAGGCGCGCACTGCGGCACCTGTCGGCGGAGCGGAAACCCATGAATAAAAAATTGCTTCTGACGGGCATCGCGGCGGCGGCGATGCTGCTGGCGGGTTGCTCGCTGGCTCCCAAATACGAACGGCCTGAAGCGCCGGTCGCGACTGTGTTCCCGGGCGACCCGGCGCAACCGGCCGGACTGTCGGCCGCGTCGGTGCCGTGGCAAGACTTCTTCACCGATCCCCGGTTGACGAAGCTCATCGACCTTGCGCTGGCCAACAACCGCGACCTGCGCGTGTCGGTGCTGAACATCGAGCAGGCCCGGGCGCAGTTCCGCATTCAGCGCTCGGCGTTGTTCCCTGCGGTGGGCGTGTCTGCCAGCGGCTCGCGCTCGCGGCCCAACCCGTTCGCAGGGTTGAGTCCGAGCATCCCGAGTGTCTCGTCGAGCTACGCCGTCGACCTGGGCATCACCGCCTGGGAACTCGACTTCTTCGGCCGCATCACGAGCCTGAAAGATGCCGCGCTGGCGCAATACCTCGCCACCGAAGAATCGCGCAAGGCCGCGCAGATCAGCCTGATCGGCGCTGTCGCGACCGGCTGGCTCACGCTGCTGGCCGACGACGAACTGCTGGAGCTCACGCGCCAGACGCTCGGCACGCGCGACGAATCGGTGCGCCTCACCAAGCTGCGCTTCGACAACGGCGTGGCATCGGAAATCGACTTCCAGCTCGCCAATTCGCTGGCCGAAACCGCGCGCGCTTCGTACGCCCAGCAGCAGCGCCTGCGCATGCAGGACGAAAACGCGCTGGTGCTGCTGCTCGGCGCGCCGATGCCGCCCGAGTCGATGGCCGGTGCCGACGCCAACAAGCTCGACAGCGTGAAGTCCATTCCCGACGTGCCGGCCGGCCTGCCGTCCGATCTGCTCGCCGAGCGGCCGGACATCCGCGCCGCCGAACAACAACTGCGCGCGGCCAACGCCAACATCGGTGCGGCGCGCGCAGCGTTCTTTCCGCGCATTTCGCTGACCTCGTCGATCGGCACGGTGAGCGGCGAGTTCTCGGGTCTGTTCGACAGCGGCTCCAAGTCGTGGTCGTTCTCGCCGCAGCTGACGTTGCCGATCTTCAATGCGGGCGCCAATATCGCGGGCCTCGATTCGGCGAAGGCCGGCCGCGACATCGCCGTCGCGCAATACGAGAAGAGCATCCAGTCGGCTTTCCGCGATGTGGCGGACGCGCTGGCCGGACGCGCCACGCTCACCGAGCAACTGCGGGCGCAGCGTGCCCAGGCCGATGCCGAAGGCATTCGCTTCAAGCTGTCCGATCTGCGCTACCGCAACGGCATCGCCAGTGCGCTCGACCTGCTCGACGCACAGCGTTCGCAGTTCGCGGCGCAGCAGGCCACGGTGCAGGCGCATCTGCTGCAACTGCAGAACCAGGTGGTGCTCTACAAGGCGCTCGGCGGGGGCTGGAAAGAATAAGGAACCACGCGGACTGTCACGCCGCGAGGGGCGGGCGCAATGCGCTTCCCTATAATCGCCGGTTGATTTGAAAAGCCCCCCGACGAGCCCCCGATATTGAGGACGCAATGAGCGCAGACCCGCATCCCCAGGCCACAGAAGACGCCCACACCGGCCCGATCAAGAACCCCAAGCAGCTGCTGCTGGCGGTCTTTTTCTCTTTCATTGCACCCATCCTGATCATCGTGGGACTGGTTTCTTACGTGGTGTCCGGCACGCATCCGTCGGGCACCGCGGAGGGCGACAGCATGGCGCTCTACGGCGTGTCGAAAGACAATCGCGACCGCGAAATGGCAGACCGCCTGAAGCGGGTCGGCTCCATCGAGATCCGCGACACCAACCGCGAGCTCGCCACCGGCGAAGCGGTGTTCAAGGGGCAGTGCATCACCTGCCACGGCGCGCCCGGCATTCCCGGTGCGCCGCACTTCAGCGACGCAGCCGCCTGGGGGCCGCGCATCGGCCAGGGCTACGCCACGCTGCTCGACCACGCGCTGCACGGCAAGGGCGCGATGCCGGCCCAAGGCGGCGGCGACTACGAAGACGTCGAAGTGGGCCGCGCGGTGGTCTACATGGCGAACGCCGGCGGTGCCAAGTTCCCGGTGCCCGACCGGCCTGCCGCGGCTGCACCCGCCGATGGCGCTGCGCCTGCTGCTGCCGCTGCACCTGGGGCGGCGCCAGCGGCCGCAGCGACGACCGCCGACGCTGCTGCGCCTGCGGCACCCGCTACCCCGGCAGCACCGGCAGC
>JAQGMP010000026.1 GCA_028292285.1 Variovorax sp.
CGCAGCAGGCCGAGGATGAAGGCGCCGCTCGCGCCGACGCCACCGGCTTCTGTCGGCGTGAAGAAGCCGCCGTACAGCCCGCCGATCACGAAGACGAACAGCACCAGCGGCGCCCATACGTTCTGGAGATCGGCGACGCGCTCCGACCACGGCTTGAGCTCGCCGGCCGGCAGCCAGTCGGGCCGCGCGCGCACGATCAGCGCGATGGTGACGACGTACATCGCCATCGCCAAAATGCCCGGCACGATGCCGGCCATGAAGAGCTTGCCGATGTCCTGCTGCGTCAGGATGGCGTAGACCGCGAGCACGGTCGACGGCGGCAGGATCGCGCCGAGCGTGCCGCCGGCCGCGATCACGCCGGTCGAGAACGACTGCGGATAGTGGAAGCGCCGCATCTCCGGATAGGCCACGGCCGAGAAGGTGGCCGCCGTCGCCACCGACGAGCCGCAGAGGGCCGCGAAGCCGCCGCAGGCCAGCACGGTGGCCACACCGAGGCCGCCGCGCAAGTGGCCGATCATCGAGTTGGCGGCCTTGAAGAGTTCGCGGCTGACGCCTGACACCGACACCAGCGCACCCATCAGCATGAACATCGGGATCACGCCGAAGGTGTAGTCGGTGACGGTGCGCATGGAGGTCTGGCCGACCAGCTTGAGCGCGGGCATCGGCCCGACGATCCATGCGTAGCCGGTGACGCCGACCAGGCCCATCGCCATGCCGACGGGCACGCGCAGAAGCATGAGCGCGAACAAGGCAACAAAGCCCAACACCGCGATTGCATCGGTGCTCATTCATCCGCCTTCTGTTCAGGCCTGGCTTCTTCCAGGTCCTCCGGATGGAAGATCAAACGATACGTTCGAATCGCGATCAGCAGCACCGCGCACACATCGCCGAACCATGCGACCGCATAGAACGGCCAGGTCGGGATGTTCATGTCGTAGGTCTGCACGTTGTCGACGTAGGTGCCGCGCACCTTGTCGAACAGCATGGCGGTTTGCACCGCGACCACGAAGAGCAGCACCAGTGTTGCGAAAACGTCGATCGCGCGCTTCATGCGCGGGCCGGCGGCCGACCACACCAGGTCGACGGTGATGTGGCTGCCGCGGTAGCTGGTGGCCGCGATGCCCCAGAAGATCAGGATGCCAAGGAACATGCGGCCGAAGTCGTAGGCATCGGGAATCGAGGTGTTGAAGAACTTGCGTAGCACCACGGCGATGAAGATGTTCAGCGCGACCAGGCCGACGAAGATGGCGGCCAGCCATTCGATGCCGTTGATCATCCGGTCCATCACGCTGGCGCGGCGTTTTGCGCCGGCCGGATGTGAAGAGGGCGGCGTGGGCGGCATCGAGCGCATCGACTCCACCCGTCAGAGCGCCGCCTTGTTTTTCGCGAGGCTGGCCTTGAGGCCGTCCATCACCGCCTTCGGATCTTGCCCTGCCTTTTTCACCGCCTCGCCCCATTGCGCTTCGCCCGGCGCCACAGCCTTGCGCCATGCATCGAGTTGTTCGGGCGTCAGCTTGTAGATTTCGTGGCCGGCCTGCGCTGCGATCTTGGCGCGGCCGGCAAACTCGAAGTCGGCCCACGGCCCGGCGACGCGCTCGGCCCATTCGCTGGTGCAGTGGTCGTCGATCACTTTCTTTTGCGTGGCCGACATGCTGTCGTATTTGTCCTTGTTCATGGCCCAGACGAAGGGCGTGACGTAGAGCGGCACATCCATGTGAAAGCTCACGACCTTGTCGATGCCGAAGAGGCCGATGGAGCCCCACGGAAAGGTGATGGCGTCGGCCACGCCGCGCTCCAGCATGTCGCGCGATTCGGGCGCCGAGGCCTGCACGTTGGTGCCGCCGAGGGCCGTCACCATCTGGCCGATGGTGCTGGTGGCGGGGCGGATCTTCATGCCCTTGATGTCGGTCGGCAGCGTGATCTTCTTGCGTGCATGAAAGGTGCCCGGGTCGTGCACGAAGGCGAAGCAGAACTTGACGTCTTTCATCTCTTTCGCGGCGTAAGGCCGATACCACTCGTCGATGGCGGCCGAGCCGCTCTTGCCGTTGGCGAACAAAAAGGGCAAAGACGCGCCGGCCATGACAGGGAAGCGGCCGGGCTGGTAGCCGGGGTTGATGTAGGCGAGGTCGGCGATGCCGTCGCGCGCCATGTCGTAGTGGTCGAACGCCTTGCCGAGCTGCTCCGACGGAAAGAGCGTGGCGGTGATGCTGCCGTTCGACGCCTTCTTGATGTCGTCGGCCCACGCCTGCAACGACGGGTTGAGCGGATGCTGCGCCGGCACCCAGCTCGACATCTTGAGGTTGACCGGCTTGTCTTGCGCCTGCGCGGGCAGGGCCGCAGTCAACGTTGCGGCCAGCGCGAGCAGGGCTGCGGGGAATCCAGATCGGAAAGTCTTCATGCTTTTGTCTCCTGATATCGAACGGATCGAATCCGGTTATGTTTTATAAGAATTGAATGGCGCCGGCTATGCGCGTTTTCCTTGGGTTGCCGATCGATCCGGTTCCTGGCCCGGCGGGCGGCGCATCCAGCGGATCGGCTGTGCGACGACCGGCCGCGCCGGTGCACCGTGGCGGACCAGCGCAGCGTCGAGCGCGGTGCCGGCTTCGTCGGTGAGGGCGGCCTCGCGGGCGGCGGCGACGGCATTGGCCGCAGCGTTCGCGTCTTCCAACTGCGTCAGGTGTTCGATCACGTGCAGCAGGTTGCGCTTGCCGCGCTCGTTGGTGCTGCCGTAGCCCTTGATGAGCCGGCCGCACAGCGCGATTTCGTGGCCGAGGCGCCAGTCGCGCCGCGTGCCGTCGACGACAGCGGCCAGCCAGCGTTCGATCAGCGCCTGCTCTTCCGCGAAGCGGCTGCCGCGTTGCCGCAATCCGCGCAGCGATGCCAGCACGCGCAACGACAGCATGCCGAAGACCGAGTGGCTGCCGACCTTCAGCGGCAACGCCCACGGCGCCTTGCCGCGGCCTTGCCGGGCGCGGTCCCATGCGGTGACGCGCCGCGCCCAGGCCGGCGGCAACAGCGCGGCGAATTCCGCGGCACCGGGCTTGAAGTGGTCGTACACCTTCACGATGTCGTCGTCGCCGGCCTTCACTTCGCTGCGCACGCGGGCGGCGCGGCTGGCACGGCTCTTGAGCTCGGCGACGCGAACGATGTCGTCGAACGCCATCCACAACGCGAGCCAGCGCGCCATCTCGCGTGTCACCGCGAAACCA
>JAQGMP010000034.1 GCA_028292285.1 Variovorax sp.
GCGGCCATCTACTTCGGCCGGGCCATCGCCATCTCGCTGTTCTTGATCGTGCCGGTGTCGCCGCTGTCGGTCTATGTGTTCGCTGCCGTCATCGGCTTTTTGTGGCTGTCGACGGTGCCCGTCACCAACGCACTGGTGGCGCAGATCTTCGGCGTCGCGCACCTGTCGATGCTGAGCGGCTTCGTCTTTCTGGGGCACCAGGTCGGCTCGTTCCTCGGCGTCTGGCTCGGCGGCTTCCTGTACGACCGCACCGGCAGCTACGACATCGTCTGGTACATCGCGATCGCGCTGGGCGTGTTCGCCGCGCTGATCAACTTGCCGGTCAAGGAAAACGCCATCGCGCAGCCGATGCCGCAAATGGCCTGAAGATGAACCGATCGCAGCAGCATCCTCGGCTCGTTGCAGCGCTGGCCTGGGCGATCGCGCTGATCGTGTCGGGCGGCGTGTTCATGCTCTACACCCGGCCCGCTTTCATGGTCACGCTGATCGACCAGCTCTGGGCCTGCTTTTGAGCGCGGCGCCGAATTCAGGCGGTATGCCGACGCCTGCCGATCAATCGCTGTCGGCGCCGTCGGCCTGGATCGTTCGCTGGGCGCACCTCGTGCCGGCCGGCGGCCGCATCCTCGATGTCGCGTGCGGCGCCGGGCGGCACATGCGCTGGTTCGCGCAGCGCGGCCATCCGGTGACGGGCGTGGACCGCGCGCCGGAAGCTGTCGAATCGGCGGCCCGCTGGGGCCGTGCCGTCGAGGCAGACATCGAGGCCGGACCGTGGCCCTTCGCCGAAGAAAGCTTCGACGCGGTGGTCGTCACCAACTACCTCTGGCGGCCCCGGCTGCCCGACATCGTGGCGGCCGTGGCGCCGGGCGGCGTCCTTCTGTATGAAACCTTCGCGGCCGGCAACGAGACGATCGGCAAGCCGTCGCGCCCGGATTTTCTGCTGCAGCCCGGCGAGCTGATTGCGGCTTGCTCCGGCCTGCGCGTCGTGGCTTACGAGCACGGCTACGAAGCCACAGCACCGCACTTCGCGCGCTTCGTTCAACGCATCGCGGCCGTGCGGCTGGCCGAGTCGGGAATCCCCCAGCGCCATCCGCTCGGAGTGCCCGCCAGGCCTTAAGTAGAATGCCGGTTTTCCTCCAACCGACAAAGAGACCCCCTTGGAGCAACTGACAGGCAGCATTGTCGCGCTCGTCACGCCGATGCATGACGACGGCAGTGTCGACTACCCCGCACTGCGTCGCATCATCGACTGGCACATCGACGAAGGCACGGATTGCCTTGGCGTGGTCGGTACCACCGGCGAATCGCCGACGGTCGACGTCGAAGAGCACTGCGAAATCATCCGCGTATCGGTCGAGCAAGCCAAAGGCCGCGTGCCCGTGATGGCCGGCTGCGGCGCCAATTCGACCAAAGAAGCGATCGAGCTCGCCAAGTTCGCCCGGGGCGTCGGTGCCGACTCGCAACTGCAGGTCGTGCCCTACTACAACAAGCCGACGCAAGAAGGCCAGTACCGGCATTTCAGAGCCATCGCCGAAGCGGTGGGCGACCTGCCGACCGTGCTCTACAACGTGCCGGGCCGCTCCGTCGCCGATATGGCGCACGACACCGTGCTGCGGCTCGCGCAGGTGCCCGGCATTATCGGCATCAAGGAAGCGACCGGCAACATCGAACGCGCCCAGTGGCTGATTCGCGATTTGCCTAAAAGCTTTGCCGTGTATTCGGGCGACGACCCGACAGCTGTGGCGCTCATGCTATGCGGTGGCCAGGGCAACATCAGCGTGACGGCCAACGTGGCGCCGCGCAAGATGCACGAGCTTTGCGTGGCGGCGATTGCCGGCGACGTGAAGCGCGCGATGCAGCTGCAGTTCGAACTGATGCCGCTGCACCGCAACCTCTTTGTCGAGCCGAACCCGATTCCCGTGAAGTGGGCGATGGCGCGCCTCGGTTTGTGCGGCGGCGCCTTGCGCCTGCCCCTGACCGAGCTCGACGAGGCCAGCCGCCCGGCGGTCGAAAGCGCGCTGCGCGCCACCGGCCTGCTGAAGGACTGAACCCATCTTTACTCCCGCAGAGCGCAGTCGCCGGCAACCTTTTGTCCGGAACCATGCTCTGAAGCTGTGGTCGCTGCGACCTGTCGATTTGATCGAACCATTCCAACAAGGAAGACGACGTTGAAGAACTTTTTTACGCGATTCGCACTGCTGGCCTTGGTCGCCAGCCTCGCGGCCTGCTCCGCGCTCGAGGGCGACAAGATCGACTACAAGAGCGCCGGCAAGGCGCCCAGCCTGGCGGTGCCGCCCGACCTGTCGCAGCTTTCGCGCGAAAACCGCTATGCGGTTCCAGGCGGCCCGGTGTCGGCCAATTCGTACCAGACGGGCCTGGCCAATGCCCCGGGGTTGCCGACCTCGGTCAACGCCATCGGCGACGTCCGCATGGAACGCTCGGGCACGCAACGCTGGATCGTCGTCAACCGCACGCCCGACGAGCTGTGGGATTCGGTCAAGGACTTCTGGCAAGAGAGCGGCTTTTTGCTGACCACCGAGCAGCGCAACGTCGGCATCATGGAAACCGACTGGGCTGAAAATCGCGCCAAGCTGCCGCAGGACATCATCCGCGGCACGCTCGGCAAGCTGGTCGACTCGGTCTACTCGACCGGCGAGCTCGATCGCTTCCGTACGCGCCTCGAACGCACCCCCACCGGCACCGAGATCTTCGTCGCGCACCGCGGCATGGTCGAGGTCTACAGCACCCAGCGCCAGGACCAGACCGTGTGGCAACCCCGCCCGGTCGACCCTGAACTCGAAACCGAATTCCTGCGTCGCCTGATGGTCAAGCTCGGCGTCACGCAAGAGCAGTCGAAGGTGCTGGCCGCCACCGCCGCTCCGGCGCAAACCGCGCGCATCGTGTCGGTCGCAGGGCAACCGACGGTGCAGATCAACGAAGGCTTCGAGCGCGCATGGCGCCGCGTTGGCCTGGCGCTCGACCGCACCGGCTTCACGGTCGAAGACCGCGATCGCAGCGCCGGCATCTATTTCGTCCGCTACGTGCCGCCGAACGCCAACAAGGAACCGGGCCTGTTCGCGAAGATCCTTACGTTCGGCCAGTCGGGCAAGGCCGATGCGCCGCTGAAGTTCCGCATCATGGTCAAGAGCCAGGGCGAGGCCAGCACGGTGTCGGTGATGAACGATGCTGGCGCACCCGAGACTTCGGCGAATGCACAGCGCATCGTTCAAGTCATCGCCGACGACCTGAAGTAAGGCGCGTTGCAATGCTGCGCTTCCGCAGTCTCGGCAGCGGGAGCACCGGCAACGCCACGCTGGTCGAGGCGACCAGCGCGGGGCGCACGTCGCGCCTCCTGATCGACTGCGGGTTCGCGCTGCGGCACCTCGATGCGAGGCTGGCCCGCGCCGGCCTTGCCGCCACCGATCTCGATGGCGTGTTCATCACGCACGAGCATGGCGATCACATCGGCTGTGCCCACGCGTTGTCACGGCGCAATCGCCTGCCGGTCTGGATGAGCGAGGGCACCTGGCTCGCCACCGGTGCGCGCGATTTCGAGGGCCGCCTGCACTTTGCGCTCGATGGCAACGACATCGCCGTAGGCGACATCCACGTGCAGCCGTTTACCGTGCCACACGATGCCAAGGAGCCGCTCCAGCTGCGCTGCAGCGACGGGGCACGGCACTTCGGCGTGCTCACCGACCTGGGCCACGCCACGCCGCACGTGATGCAGCGCCTTGCCGGTTTGCATGCCCTGCTCCTCGAGTTCAATCACGACAGCGATCTGCTCGCGGGTTCGGCTTATCCGCCGTTCCTGAAGCATCGCGTGGGCGGCAACTACGGCCATCTTTCGAATGCTGCCGCGGCCACGATCGCCCGCACGATTCACCACGATGGCTTGCGTCACGTGCTGGCTGCGCATCTGAGCGAGCAGAACAACCGTCCCGATATAGTGCGACAGGTGCTCGCCGAGGCGTTGGGCGCGCAGGCAAACGAGATGCTCACCGCCACGGCTGCGGACGGCAGCGACTGGCTCGACGTTTGACGTTGCGCCGACCTGGTCGGAACCCATAGAAAAAGCCGCCCCTTGAGGCGGCTTCTTTCTGCCTGCGACACCGCAGTGCCGCTTGCTTGCATCAGCTTGCCCGCATTACTTCGGTGCGGCAGGATCGGCCGGCTTGGTCGGGTCGGCGGGTGTCGTCGTGGCGCTGTCGGCCGGTGCCGAGGCAGCAGGTGCCGGCGTGGCCGTCGCGTCCGGTGCTGGCGTTGCAGCAGGCGCGGCAGGCGGCGTCACCACGACGGGTGCGGGCGTCACGACAGCCGGTGCGGCGTCGTCTTTCTTGCCGCAAGCGGTGAGAGCGGCTGCAGCCATCAGGGCGGCGATCAGAATTGACTTCTTCATGGAAATTCCTTTTTGTGAAAACGGATGTCGGTGAAGAAAATTCTAGTGCCGCAACCTTTCGAAAAGATGTCGATGCACCAATTCGGGCCATTGGCTTACAAGCCCAATGTCGATGCCGGAAAGCCCGGCCTGCCCTGACGTAAACATTCGTCCACAACTTCGCGCAGCGCGCCGCGCCGCTCGCGATCGATGCCGCAAACACCGCGGCTCCGATCGGCATCGATGCGATGCAAAAACCATGTCGGCGTCCAGATCGCGCTCGGCACCGCGGGTGCGCCCGCCACGTTGCAGACGCGGCAATCGATGATGTGGCTCCAGGTCTGCCGCCACTGCACGAAGCGGGCGTGATGGCGCGCGAACACGTCGAAGTTTTTGGCGAGCACGACGCAGCTCCGGCCGGCGGCGGACCACGCCTGCAGCGCCGCGAGGGTCGACCGATCGCCCAGCGGCCAATCGCTGAAGTCGGGGTCGCTCAGCACGATCTCGCGCCAGCCTTGCCCGGCCGCCGCATCGAGCGCGAGACGCAGGTTGGACTCGAAGGCTTCGCGTCCGTCGAACGCGCCTTCGGGCAAGCGCGGCAACTCGGGAAGATCAATTGGCATGCAGCCACCCCGCTTCGCACCAGTCGCCCAACAGGGCCAGTGCATCGTCGCTGGCGCGCGCCAGGTCTTTCGCTTCGAGCGTGCGCTCATTGGCCAGACGACGCATCAAAGTCGCGTCGCGCCCGCCTGCCCTGAAGCTCTCTCCGTTGATGTAGAGGTGCCGCGTGTCATAGAGCATGCGCGTGCGGCGGTCGAGCGCCACCGACTGCATGTCGACCGGCACCGCGCCGGCGTCGAACCACACGTTGGCTTTGGGCTCGGTCATCGACTCGCCAAGTGCGCGGTCGATGGCATCGGCATCGCGCAGCGCGCGCTGCACCGCCTCGCGCGCAAAGGCTTGTAGCGCGGCCGGCACGGCTGCCGGTGCGTCGACCGCCGCTTGCAACGGGTCGCGATAGTGGACTTGCGAATTCGCAGGCGCATCTTCGAGCTCGTCCGCACTCGCCTCGGCCATGCGTGCTAGCAGATCGGCGCCAAGGCCGGCCGCGGCCGGCGCCCTGAGCCCGATCGAATAGGTCATGCAGTCGCCACCAACCGCAACGCCGTCGTGCGCGTAGCGCGGCGGCAGATACAGCATGTCGCCGGCCCCGAGCACGAAGCTCGCCTCCGGCTCGAAGTTCTGCAAGATCTTGAGCGGCACGTCTTCCTGCAATGAAAGGTCGCGCTGCCGCCCGATCGACCAGCGCCGCTGGCCGCTGGCTTGCAGCAGGAACACGTCATAGCTGTCGAAGTGCGCGCCGACGCCGCCGGTGTCGCTGGCATAGCTGATCATGAGGTCGTCGAGCCGCGCGTCCGGCAAGAAGCGAAACGATTGCATCAGCGCATGCGCAGCGTCATGATGCAGGTCGACGCCCTGCACCAACAGCGTCCAGCCGGGTTGCGTGCGCGGCGGCAGCGCGCGTTTGGCGAAGGGTCCGTGGCGCAGTTTCCAGCCGCCGGCCACATGGCGAATCAGGCGCGATTCGACGTCGTCCTGGCCGGCCAGCGCAAAGAGCGCATCGCGGTCGACCGGGGCTTGAAAACCAGGAAAAGCCTGGCGCACGAGCAGCGGTTTTTTCTGCCAGTGTCGCCGCATGAATTGCTGCGCGGTGAGTCCGCCGAGCAGCGGCAAGGGTTGTGTTGTCTCCATGGGAGAATTCTGCAATGGAAATCTCTGAACAATGTGTGGTCGGACTCACCTGGACCATGAAAGACACGCTCGGCGAGGTGCTCGACGTGCTCGACGATCCGGTGGAGTTTCTGGTGGGTGGCGACGATTTGTTCGACGTCATCGAGCAGGCGCTGCAAGGCCATGAGCCCGGCGCCAAGGTGCTGCTTCAGCTGGAGCCCGAGCAGGCTTTCGGCGACTTCAACGACCAGCTGCTTTTTCTGGAGCCGCGTGCGCTGTTCCCGAAAGAAACCGAAGAAGGCATGACTTTCGACGGCGCCGCCCTGCCCGCGGGCGTGAGCGATGAAATTCCGAAGGATGCGATCTACGTGGTCACCGAGGTTTATCCGGACCACGTGGTGCTAGACGGCAACCACCCGCTGGCCGGCATCGCGCTGCGGCTCGACATCACGGTGCGGTCGGTGCGTGAGGCGACCGAAGACGAGATCGGCCGGGGCACCGCAGGCACGAGCTTTTTCAAGCTGTCGCCGACGGCGCCGGGGAACGACCTCCTTCACTGACGCCAGCCACGTCGCACATTGAAAAAGCCGGGCATGCCCGGCTTTTTCAATGTGCGACGTGGGGCCTGCTCAGAAGCGCGAGATCTGCCCGTTGTCGATGCGAACGCGATCGCCGATGCGAAGGTCGCCGGGGCTGCCGACATCGAATGCACGGTACGCGCCGTTGTCGGTCTGAATCGACACGCGATAGCTCTCATAGACGCGCGGGCCGTTGTTGTTGGCCTCGATGCCGTTGCCCAGCAGCGCACCACCCACGACGCCGAGGACCGTCGCCGCCGCGCGACCGCTGCCGCGCCCGATCTGGTTGCCGACGACGCCGCCGACCACACCACCGGCCACTGCGCCGCCGCCACTGGTCCCGGTGCCGGCCGTCTGGCTGCGCAGCACCTCGATGTTGGCAACGCGGCCGTACTCGACGTAAGGCGCGGGCACTGCAGCGTAAGGCTGCGGCGGTGCCTGGTACGGATAGCGGCTGGTCTGATAGACCGGCGCAGGCGCGACGCAGGCAGTGAGCGTGGCGAGTGCGAGCACCGAAGCGCCCACCGACAGGAAACGTAAATTGGTCTTCATGGTCTTGACTCCTCAAAAATGCGCATCGCGCAATGACTTGACAGCTGTTCAACGCGTCAGCTACTGGCGGCGCTGACGTCTGAACACATCTTGAAACTTCAGAGCGCAAGGGGCGCGCGCAGTTCCAGTCTTTACGTGTGAGCGAGCGAGGCGGCGGCTCGCAGGATCGCGCCTACACGCGTCCCGCAACCGATCGAAGTCAGCCCGCCGTCAGTGCTTGCCGGTCGAGCCATAGCCGCCGACACCGCGCTGCGTCGCCGTGAAATCGGCGACGACGTTGAACTGCGCCTGCAGCACCGGCACGATCACCAGTTGGGCCAAGCGCTCCATCGGCTCCAGCACGAACGGCGTGTCGCTGCGGTTCCAAGCGCTGATTTTCAGCTCGCCCTGATAGTCGCTGTCGATCAGGCCGACGAGGTTGCCGAGCACGATGCCGTGCTTGTGGCCGAGGCCCGAGCGCGGAAGAATCAGCGCCGCATAACCCGGGTCGGCCAGATGGATGGCGATGCCCGTGCCGACCAGTTGCCAGGCGTTGGGTTCAAGGGTGATCGGTGCATCGAGGCAGGCCCGAAGATCGAGCCCCGCACTGCCGGGCGTGGCATAGGTCGGCAGTGCATCTGCCATGCGCGAATCGAGAATGCGAACGTCCACCTTCACTTGCTGCGCCCCTGTTGTTCACGTTGCTGCCGCTGCTTCGACGCCGCGTCTTGCAGCATCTTTTGCCACTGCGCCGCGCCCTGTGGCAGCTTGAGGCCACGCAGCTTGAACGCGATCCACAGGCCGCCCGCCAGCAGAGCGATAAGCACCGCGATCGGCACACCGGCCTGCCACATCAGCAGCAATGCGAAGAAGCCAACGGCGCTGGCGACTTTGGCCACCATGGCGCCGGTCGGCGATGTACGGGAACCGGCCGGCACGTCGCCGTTCGATGACATCCGCCTTTGCGCAGCGGCCGCAGCCGTGGCGATTGCCGCTGCTGCGCTGCCCGCCGTCCCCGTGCCGTAAATCTCCGAGTGCGGCGTCATGCCGACGTCGAGCCCGTGCTCGCCCTCCTGGTGCTGCCGCCTGGGCAGTGCGGACTGGGCCGTGAGCCGCTCCACATAGCTCGCAAAGTCGCCGTTGGGCGGTGTATTCCATTCGGGGTTCATCGTGCACTCCAGGCCGGCAGGCGCGCCGCGATTTCGGTGACAAGCTCGCGCGCCAACGTGAGCTTGGGTGCGCGCGGCAGTTCGCGCACGCCATGGGCGTCG
This sequence comes from Variovorax sp., assembly GCA_028292285.1. Taxonomy (GTDB): domain Bacteria; phylum Pseudomonadota; class Gammaproteobacteria; order Burkholderiales; family Burkholderiaceae_C; genus Variovorax. The sequence continues at coordinate 8,487 of JAQGMP010000034.1, forward strand.
ACCAGCAGCAAGGCGTTGTCGTCTTGCCCGAAGGTCAGTGGTCCGATGTTGCCGACCAAAAGCGGAATGCCCTTGCGCTCGCGCTTGGCCTTGGCATGTTCCACCAGGTTCTCGCTCTCGGCCGCAAAGCCGACGCAAAAGAGCTTGCCGCTTTGCGCGCGCGCACTTTGCGCGACCGTCAGCAGGATGTCGGTGTTTTCGACGAAATGCAGCACCGGCGGCTGGCCGGACCCGTCCTTCTTGATCTTTTGCTCGCTGTGCGCCGCCGGCCGCCAGTCGGCCACCGCTGCCGTCGCGATGAACACCGTGGCGCGCTGCGCCGCCGCCACGGTCGCATCCAGCATTTCGGCGGCCGAAGTCACATCGATGCGGGTCACGCCGCGCGGCGTCGGCAAGTGAACCGGGCCAGCCACCAGCGTGACCTCGGCACCGGCATCGCGTGCCGCACGGGCAATGGAGAAACCCATCTTGCCGGACGAGTGATTCGTGATCCCGCGAATGGGGTCGAGCGCCTCGAAGGTCGGCCCGGCCGTCACCAGCACGTGCTGGCCGGCCAGCAGCTTCGGCTGAAAAAAAGCGGTGATGTCGTCGAGCAGTTGCGCCGGCTCCAGCATGCGGCCATCGCCCGTTTCGCCGCAGGCCTGCCAACCGCTGCCCACGCCCAGCACATGCGCGCCGTCGGCCGCCACCTGCATCAGGTTGCGCTGCGTGGCCGGATGCGACCACATCTCGCGGTTCATCGCGGGCGCCAGCAGCAATGGCACGCGGTCGGCCGGGCGCGCGAGACACAACAAGCTGAGCAATTCGTCCGATCGCCCTTGCACCAGCCGCGCGATGAAGTCGGCGCTGCACGGCGCCAGCACGATCGCGTCGGCCTCGCGGCTCAGATTGATGTGCGGCATGGCGTTGGGCTCGCGGGCGTCCCACTGCGAGCCGTACACCGGGCGCCCCGACAGCGCCTGCATCGTGACCGGCGTGATGAACTGTTCCGCGGCCTCGGTCATGACGACCTGCACCGTGGCGCCCGCCTTGATGAAGAGACGGCAAAGCTCGGCCGACTTGTAGCAGGCGATTCCCCCCGTGAGACCAAGGAGGATGTGCTTGCCGAAGAGATCTTGCATAACGTGCTGCGTTAGGTTCCGCATGAGGTGAATCACGGAAGTTTAAGTGGCCGCACCTATAATCCCAATTTCCCACTGCCCGGGTGTAAAGCCCGGTAATGGCATGACCAAATTTGTCTTCGTCACTGGTGGTGTGGTGTCTTCCCTCGGCAAGGGAATCGCTTCCGCCTCGCTCGCCGCGATTCTCGAATCGCGGGGCCTCAAAGTCACCCTCATCAAGCTCGATCCGTACATCAATGTCGACCCCGGCACGATGTCGCCTTTTCAGCATGGCGAGGTGTTCGTCACCGACGATGGCGCCGAAACCGACCTCGACCTCGGCCACTACGAGCGCTTCGTGACGACGCGCATGCGCAAGGCCAACAACTTCACCACCGGCCAGATCTACCAGAGCGTCCTCGAGAAGGAACGCCGCGGCGACTACCTGGGCAAGACGGTGCAGGTGATCCCCCACATCACCAACGAGATCCAGGAATACATCAAGCGCGGCGCCCGCCTGGGCGAGCCCGACGCGGCCGACGTGGCGATCGTCGAGATCGGCGGCACCGTGGGCGACATCGAATCGCTGCCCTTCCTGGAAGCCGTGCGGCAGATGAGCCTGCGCATGGGCCCGAACAACACGGCCTTCGTCCACCTCACCTACGTGCCGTGGATCGCCGCCGCCGGCGAGCTCAAGACCAAGCCGACCCAGCACACGGTGCAGAAGCTGCGCGAGATCGGCATCTCGGCCGACGCCCTGCTTTGCCGCGCCGACCGCGCCATCCCGGAAGACGAGCGCGCCAAGATCTCGCTGTTCACCAACGTGCCCGAATGGGGCGTGATCTCGATGTGGGACGTCAACACCATCTACAAGGTGCCGCGCATGCTGCACGAGCAGGGGCTCGACGGCCTGATCTGCGACAAGCTGCGCCTGAACACGCCGCCCGCCAACCT
>JAQGMP010000037.1 GCA_028292285.1 Variovorax sp.
TGGCCGTGACGATGCGGCGTGATGCCGGCGACGGCATCGAAAGCATCGTCGGCGTCGCGAGCCCGCTGCGGCTGCAGGCCACGCCGCCGGTGCTGCGCCATGCGCCGCCGGCTCTCGGGCAGCACACCGACGAAGTGCTGGCCGAACTGGGCATGGGCGCGGCACAGATCGCCGCACTGCGAACGGCGGGCGTGCTCTGACGAAGCGCCACCACTCGAAGGACGAGCGCGCGCGTCGCGCCGCAGCTGCGCCTGCTCCCGACACACTGACGCCGGCCGACCGCTACGCCGAACTCTTTACCGCGGTGCAAAGCGCCCGCGTGTTCGCCGACAGCAAGACCTTCGTCGACTGCGCGCCGCGCATCGATCCCGTGGAAATTCTTGCGGCCTACCGCGCGCAATGCGAGCAACCCGACTTCGATCTTCCGGCGTTCGTCGCCGCTCATTTCGAAGTGCTGCAGCCGGCACCGAACGACTACACATCGGTGCCGGGCCAGCCCATCGCCGACCACATCGATGATCTTTGGAAAGTGCTCACGCGCGAGCCGCTCGACCATCCACCACGGGGCTCCCTGCTGCAGGTGCCGCATGCCTACGTGGTGCCGGGCGGGCGCTTCGGCGAGCTGTATTACTGGGACTCGTACTTCACGATGCTGGGCTTGTCGGCGAGCGGCAAGGCGGAGTTGCTGCACGACATGGTCAGCAACTTCGCGCACCTGATCGACACCTACGGGCACGTGCCGAACGGCACCCGCACGTACTATTTGACGCGGTCGCAGCCGCCGCTGTTCGCGTTCATGGTCGAGCTGGCGGAACAGCTCGACGATATCGATGGCGTCGATTTTTTGCCGCAGCTCAAGTGCGAGCACGCCTGGTGGATGAGCGGCGGCGAAGCGCTGGGTGCGAGCGAGTCCGACAAAATTGGCGCAGCGAACCGGCGTGTCGTGCGCTTGCCCGACGGCAGCCTGCTCAATCGCTATTGGGATGAACGCGCCGCGCCGCGCGAAGAGGCCTGGCTCGAAGACGTCACGACCGCGCAGATCGCAGAGGCGCAGGGGCGCGACGTGTCGGAGGTGTATCGGCATCTGCGCGCGGCGGCCGAATCGGGCTGGGACTTCAGCTCGCGATGGCTGGCCGAACCGGCAGCGTGCGATGTGGATTCCGCCGTGCAGGGCGGTGCGGCCGATGCCGCGTCGCTGGCCGGCATCTGTACCACCGACATCGTGCCGGTCGACCTCAACGCGTTTTTGTACAAGCTCGAATCGGTGATCGCCATGCTGTCCGCGCGCACCGGCGATGTCGCGAGCGCAAGCGACTTTGCACGCCGCGCGACCATGCGCAAGGCGGCTGTCTCGAAGTGGCTGTGGGACGACCAACAAGGCGCTTTCTTCGATCACGACTGGCGACTCGGCCGACGCCGCAGCTGCTTGACGGCCGCCGGCATCGCCACGCTGTTCGCTGGCCTGGCCGAGCCGGCGCAGGTCGAAGCGATGGCACCGACCGTGGCGCGTCGGCTGCTGGCACCGGGCGGCCTGTCGACCACCGAATGCACCAGCGACCAGCAATGGGACCAACCCAACGGCTGGGCCGCGTTGCAATGGATGGCGATCCAGGGCTTCGCGCACTATGGCGAAGACGGACTGGCCCGCACCATCGCGCACCGCTGGCTCGCGACCGTGGCCGCGGTGTACGAGCGCGAAGGCAAGCTGGTCGAAAAGTACACGCTGCGCCAGCAAGACCACGAATCGTCAGCCGGAGGCGGCGGCGGCGAATACCCGCTGCAAGACGGCTTCGGCTGGACCAACGGCGTGACGCGTGCGCTGCTGGCCGCACACCCGGCGCACACGGCCAACGACTGCGTCGCGAATGCACCGGTGCCGACGCATCGTTGAACAGCCGCGGCTCGGCGTGGATCTGACTTCGCTGCGGGCAATGACCATGTCTCTCGATTCGCGGTTGCCCCCGTGAACCTGCCCCCACCCACCTTGCCCGACGTGATCGGGCCGGGCCTCGACGTGGTCTTCTGCGGCATCAACCCTGGCAATGGAGCGGCGGCAGCCGGTCATCATTTCGTCGGACGAGGAAACCGTTTCTGGCGCGTGATGCATCTGGCCGGTTTCACGCCGGGCCTGATGGTCCCGGAAAACGATTGCCAGATTCTTTTCTTCCCAAGCCGAGTGGGCTGAACCGCTCTTTTTCCATCGGTGCGCTGACGCGTGCCTACCGCGAACTTCACACCGCGATTCAGGTGCGCGCGTTTCCATCCTGATTTCCAGGGACGAACACAGAAAATCGATCCCGAATCTCGGCCAGGAGCCGGGTCGCTGCGACCGGCAACGGCCGTCCGTGACGGACGATCAAACGGACCTGCGCCGCTCGACTGAGAGGATGCGCGAGATCCAGCGCAACCAGTTCCCCGGCATCGATCTCGGCCGACGCCGCCAGCCCGGCGCCGATGAACGTTATGCCGTTCGTCGACTTGACGAATCGCTTCAGGCCCATGACCGAGTTGCTCTGAAACGAAGGATGCAGCTTCACGTGCTCTGCGTACTCGAGCATCTCGACGGCACGTTCGACACCATAGCCCGGCGGCATGAGCGCCACAGGAAAACCGGTGAGCTGGCGCAAGTGCAAAGGTCCGGTGACGCGGGTCAGTGGGTGTCCTGCGCGCACCAACAACTGGGTCGGCGCCGCCGCGCTCGCGATGATGGTCAGTAGCGGATCCGGCTGCGGGTTGTAGGCGAGGCCGATGTGCGCGGTGTCGTCGGCAATCGACCCGACCAGTTCACGGACCGGCAACGCATCCAGCAGCACCGACAGCTTGGGATGCGCCTCGCAGAACGGCGCGATGATTTCTCCGACGAGTCCATCCACAAAGCCTTCGCTGGCCACGATACGAACGCTTCCGCTCTCCATCGAATCCATTGCCTGCAAGCGCTCGGTGAGCTGTTCTTGATGGGCTTGGCAGCCTTGCCAGTACTCGAGCAGGTGCATGGCGCTTTCAGTCGGCACGACGCCGCGGGCTTGCCTCTCGAAGAGCACAAGCCCCAGTTCTGCTTCCAGGAGAGCGACCTGCCGGGTAATGACCGACGGGGCGGTATTCAGCGCATCGGCCGCACCGCGAATCGATCGGCGCTCCAGTACTTCGCGGAAGTAACGGAGCCGCTTTTGGTTGATTTCGCGCATGGCCGCACCTTCTTTATGTCGTTGCCTAACGAGCAACATCAAGTACAAAACATTGCTGTTGCTCGAACAGATGCTACGGCAAACAATGCGGCCATCCCTGCAAAACCAGGCGCCAACCCTTCGATCTCGAGGAGCTTTTCATGTCCGTTTCTTTCAACTTGCCCCGTCGGTCCTTCCTCGGCGCGGCTGCGATGGGGGCCGCTGCATCCCAACTCGTTTCGGCCCTGCCTGCCTTTGCCCAAGCTGCTGCTACGTCGAACGCAGGCTCGGCGCCAGCGTCGCGCCGCGCATCAGCGTCGAAGCGCCTGGAGCCGCTCAAAAGCATCGACGCCGGCCTGCTCAACGTGGGCTACTTCGAGGCCGGCCCCGCCGACGGCGCGCCCGTGATCCTCCTTCATGGATGGCCCTACGACATCCATACCTACGTCGATGTCGCGCCCCTGCTTGCGGCCGCTGGCTACCGGGTCATCGTTCCGTATCTGCGCGGCTATGGCACGACGCGATTTCTTTCCGCCGATACCGTGCGCAATGGGCAACAGGGCGCGGTCGCAGTCGACGTCATCGCGTTGATGGATGCACTCAAGATTCAGAAGGCGACGGTGGCCGGTTGCGATTGGGGCGCCCGGACGGCCTGCATCGTTGCGGCACTGTGGCCAGATCGTGTCACTGCGCTGGTGTCGGTCAGCGGCTATCTGATCGGCAGCCAGGAAGCCGGGAAGGCCCCGCTGCCGCCGGAAGCCGAACTGAAATGGTGGTACCAGTACTACCTCTCCACCGAGCGCGGCCGTGCCGGCTATGACAAGAACCGGCAGGCCTTTGCCAAGCTGATTTGGCAAACGGCGTCGCCCAAGTGGGCGTTCGACGACGCCACCTTCGAGCGCAGCGGCGCGGCCTTGGAGAACCCTGACCATGTGCGCGTCGTGGTGCACAACTACCGCTGGCGCCTGGCCCTGGCCGAAGGGGAAGCCAGGTATGCCGACCTCGAGAGCCAGCTTGCGCAATCGCCGGTCATCACTGTCCCGACCATCACACTCGAAGGCGATGCCAACGAGGCGCCGCACCCGGAGCCGAGTGCCTATGCCAAAAAGTTTTCAGGCCCATACCAGCACCGACTGCTCAAGGGCGGCATCGGGCACAACTTGCCTCAGGAAGCACCTGAAGCTTTCGCGGCAGCCGTGATGGACGTTGCTCATCTCTGATCACAAGGTCAACCCGGCCCGGCCGCCTGAACGCACTGCAATACGACAAATCCCGGCAATTCAAACCTGGAACGAAGATTGCGGTCATGGAAGGAATCGACACTTTTGTCGGTCTTCGTCCCACACCGTACTCGCCGATTCTTTATGAATGCTCTCGACCAACTCATTCGCGACGTGCCGCCCGGACGCACGATCGTCGTTCGGGCCCAGGCGCTCGGCCTGAGCGAAGGCGCGTTCAGCAAGCTCGTCGACGAGATCCAGGAAGACGAAGGCATCGACGACTTCGATCTGGTCAAGCTGCACCGGCTGGGCGACAGCGGTTGGCAGTCGCTCGATCTGCTGGCGGCAGGCGCTGCCAACGGCGCCGTCGACGCGCTTTCTCTTCGCCGACGCAAGGCTTGAAACGTCGCGAAGCCAAAGCCGCCCGAGCGGCTAACGCACTTTCGACGCGTAGCCGCCTTCGATCCACGCCTCGGCGGCGGCCGATGTCAGCTTGAAGGTCGGCGGCACGCGTGCCTCACCCAACTGCACACCGGATTCGTCCTGCGCGGTGAGCATCGCGTACGGGTTGTCCTCGTCCGGCACGATCTGCAGCGCGACGCGGATGCGCTCCGAGCCATCGCCGATGCTCACGTGCTTGTTGAGCTGCCCGTGCAGTTGCTGCTCGTGGCGGCGCAGCACTTCGGCGGCGGTCTTTACCAGCGTGTGAAACGCGGAAGGGTCGAGCGGCTTCGGGTTTTTCTTGTCGCGGCCCATGGTCCATGGGCCGACCAGTGCGGGCTCGGGATCGCCGTGGCGCGTCATCTCGACCGCCCAGCCGTCGTCGTCTTCGTTCTTTACCACTTTGGCGGTCCAGACTTCGTCGCGCCAAAGCCTTGGTTCCTGGATGGGCAGGTTCTCTTCGCTATCGTGGATGTCGTGGTTGTCGTTCATGCCCGAAGTCTATGCACAAGCAGTCTCGGACTCAGAAGACCGACAGTCCTGTCTTCGCGACGAACAGTTCCAGCGCCTTCATGCCGAGCAGCGAGTTGCCGGTGGCGTCGAGCGCCGGTGACCACACGGCGAGCGTGAGCTGGTCGGGCACGACGGCGATGATGCCGCCGCCGACGCCGCTCTTGCAGGGCAGGCCGATGTTGAAGGCCACGTCGCCGGCCGCATCGTAAGTGCCGCAGGTCAGCATCAGTGCGTTGATGCGCCGCGTTTGCCGCTCGTTGGTCACTTCGGAATCCTTGTCGAAAGGATGCGCTCCGTCGCGGCATAAAAAGCCGGCGGCACGCGCCAGCTGGCGGCAGTTCATGCGAATGGCGCACTGGTGAAAGTAGGTGTCGAGCACCGCGTCCACGTCGTTGTCGAGCTTGCCGAAGCTCTTCATGAAATTGGCCAGCGCGATGTTGCGGTAGCCGGTCGCGGCTTCGGACGCGGCCACTTCGGCGTCGAACGCGATCGGCTCGCCGCACAGGCCCGACACCAGCGCCAGGATGTCGGCCTTGGCGCTGCCGCGGTTGCCCTTGCCCCGCACGTGGCTCACCAGCCGGTCGGCCACCGCGATGGCGCCGGCATTGATGAACGGGTTGCGCGGCTTGCCCTGTTCGTTTTCGAGCTGCACCAGCGAGTTGAACGCGCTGCCCGAGGGCTCGCGGCCGATGCGCTCCCACAGCGCATCGCCGATGCGCTGCATGGCGAGCGTGAGCGTGAACACCTTCGACACGCTCTGGATCGAAAACGGCGTAGCGCTGTCGCCCGCTGCGGCCTCTTCGCCATTGCACGTGTGCAGTGCGATG